>CAVJDT010000042.1:0-15483 GCA_963648435.1 Bacillota bacterium | reverse complement strand
TCTTTTAAAAGAAACATTAAGTGTTTGGGTTAGAGTGATAACTCTAACTTTGTTCGACATTTTAAAATGGAGTTTCTCTTTTTCGCTATGTAGCGTTGAAACTTCAATTAAATATGAATCAAGAATACATAAGCAAAGTTATAATGTGTATCAAAGAATGAATAAAACGTAGGGGATCAAGAGATTGCGTATGGCTAAGCAATTAAAGAAACAGATAGATCTATACCTCTTCCAATTACATTTGTTAATAGAATAATTAGAAGATTAAATGAGGTAAAAAACAATAATGGTCAACTTTTTATAAAAATGTCGTTCAAAAATACTTAAAAAATCAGTCATTTCTACTAGCAAATATCGGTCAATTTGTAAAATAATTGTAGATTAAATATGGGAGTTGATTAAATGGATAAAGTTGTAGATAAAATAAAATATAAAAAAAGAATAGTTGACACATTAATCGATAGATATCTTAAGATATTTGGAGTTATTTGTATTGAGGGCCCTAAATGGTGTGGAAAAACATGGATATCTTCATATCATGCAAATAGTGAATTTTTGGTTGGTGATCCAAGAAATAATTTTTCTAATCGCTTACTTGCTGAGATTGAACCTTATAAGGTATTAGATGGTGAAACACCTCGACTAATTGACAAGTGGCAAGAAGTTCCTAGCCTTTGGGATGCTACTAGAGCATATGTGGATAAAAGTGCAGAAAAGGGACAAGTAATTTTAACTGGTTCATCAACACCACCGGTAAAAGGAGTATTACATAGTGGTACAGGAAGAATTAAAAGTATAAGAATGAACACAATGTCATTATATGAATCAGGCGATTCAAGCGGTGAGATATCACTTAGAGATTTATGTAATTATAAATTTCAACCTAAAATTTTAGATGAAGTATCCCTTGAAAAATTAGCATATTTGATTACAAGAGGTGGATGAATCAGAATGTTATGAACTAGCTACTAGCTACATGGAAATATTATTAAAACTGACTTAAGAAAATTAGATAAAGATGTTGATTACAACGAGCACAAAGCAAAACTAATATTAAAATCACTCGCAAGAAATGAATCTACCACTGTGTCTAATCAAAAAATACTAAATGATATTATCAAAAATGATAATGAATCAATCAGTAAAAATACATTAGTAAAATATTTAAATGCATTTAATAGGATGTTTTTATTTAACAACCAAGAGCCTTTTTCTCCAAACATTGGATTATCTCTAAGGGTAAAACAAATGAAAAAAAGACATTTTTCGGATCCTGCGATGGCATGTGCTATGTTAAGATTTACACCACAAAAAATGATGAAGGCATGGTTGAAAGAGATTTATCAATTTACGCTGAGTCAATAGGCGGAAAGCTTTTACATTACCAAGCTTATAAGGGAAAGGAAATTGACGCCGTTATTGAACTTGCTGATGGTGATTGGTGTGCGTTTGAAATTAAATTAGGTTTAAATAAAGCAGAAGAAGGAGCGAAAAACTTAGTTAAAGTTTGTGATGATATTGTATGTAATGGTGGAAAAGCCCCACTAATTAAATGTGTAATATATGGAATAGGAAATATGGCATACCAAAATAATGATGGTGTTTACATTTTACCAATCACTGCTCTTAAAGATTAATCCAAGTTATTTATATATATAGCACTTACCTAAATTTGGTAGGTGTTTTTTGATGTTAAAATTATATTAACAATAAAAAATAACGAAAAAGTGCCTTATACTGTACCGATTTTGAAAAAATGTTAAAAGTGGTACAGTATTGTTGACTTTATTTTAAAAATATTATACAATATTATTGGGTGATACAATGGAATTATTTAAACGAGAAAACTATTTGTCTAAAATAAGAGGATTTTACCATACAAAAGACATCATTAAAGTAATTACAGGAATTAGACGATCAGGTAAATCTAGTTTAATGCAAATGATCGCAAATGAAATTATTGCAAGTGGAGTCAAAGAAGAAAATGTAATTTATATTAATCTTGATAAAAAAGGATTTAAAAAAATTAAAACAACTGATCAATTAGAGAATTTAATTGATTCTTTAAGTAGTGCTAAAGGAGTTAAATATTTATTTATTGATGAAATTCAAAATGTTGAAAACTTTGAGGAAACTATTAACGCTTATCGCGAAGAAGATGACTACTCTATTTTTCTAACTGGTTCTAATTCTTATCTTCTAAGTGGGGAATTAATTACAAAATTAACTGGCAGATATATTGAATTTGAAATATTTCCGTTAACTTTTGAAGAATACATAGGTATGAAAGAATTCTATAAAATGAGTATCAATCCTAATTTATTAATTGAACTTAATAATTACATTGTTGAAGGAGGCTTTCCCCGAACAATTTTCTTTGATAATTTGAATGATAAGAGAACATATGTTAAAGGAATTGTTGAAGAAATATTTAAAAAAGATATTAAACAAAGACGTGAAATAAGACGCCATGAAACTTTTGACATAGTTATGAACTATATAATAAATAATTTTGGTTGTACGACAAGCATAAATAATATATTAGATAATTTAAATAAATCAGGATTAGGCATCAATAAAACTACACTTTCAAGATATATTCAATGCTTAATTGATGCTAAAATTTTATATGAATGTGATAGGTTTGACATGAAATCTAAGAAGACATTACTAGGTGAAAAAAAGTATTATATAGCAGATTTATCATTTACATATATTAGCAATCCAGATAGTAGAATTAATTATGGTCCAATACTTGAAAATATTGTTTACATATATGCTAGATCCAAAAACTATGTAGTTACAATTGGAAGAATAGGAAAACTAGAATGTGATTTTATATTAAAAGATGAAGAATTAAATTATTCATATGTTCAAGTAGCATATACAATTCTCGAAAGCAAAAAAACAGAAGATAGAGAGTATACACCTTTAGAGTTAATAAAAGATAATTATCCAAAATATGTTGTAACAACAGACTATTTATTACAAAAAAGAAATGGGATTAAACATGTTAATTTAATGGAGTATTTAAAAGCAGGTGGTTTATTTTAAAAATCCAATATTTAATTTTTCTTGCAAAAAGAAGCCATTAAATTAAAAGTTGTGATATAATCATAGAGTATAAAAAAATCGATGATTAAGAAGATTCATAATGGTAGTTCTATTTAGGGAGAATTAGTCGTGACTGAAAACTAATTTATAGAATGTTTATGAAGTTCACCTTAAGAGAGACTCTAATCAAGTCCGTTTTCCGCGTTAAGGATAATGAGGAAAGTTTATACTTTCAAATTAAGGTGGTACCACGGTTAATAATCGTCCTTTCAATACTTGAAAAGGGCGTTTTTTTTAGGAGGAAAAAATGAAAAAATTGTTATTAAACATTTTAGAAAATGCAAAACAATCAATTGATAATGTCAAAAGTAATCAAGAACTAAATGAACTTCGTGCTTACTATATGGGTAAGAAAAGTCCACTTGGCGATATCATGAAAAAAATGGGTAGTTTATCAATTGATGAAAGAAAGGAATTTGGCTCTCTTGCTAACAAAGTAAAAGCTGAAATTGAAGAAAAAATAGCAAGTGCAAGAAAAAAACTTGAAGAAAGAGAAATTGAACGTAAACTTGCTAGTGAAAAAATAGATGTTTCCTTACCAGGTAAATCATTTAATTTAGGTACTGTTCATCCTTTAATGCAGACATCAGAAGAATTACAAGAGTTATTCCTTGGTATGGGTTATAAGATTGCGGAAGGACCCGAAGTAGAACTTGATGTTTTTAATTTTGAATTATTAAATGTGCCAAAAGGACATCCTGCTCGTGATATGCAAGATACTTTCTACATCTCTGATAATTCATTACTTAGAACCCAAACTTCATCAGTTCAAGCAAGAACCTTACTTGCTTCAAATGGTAAACCAGTTAAAATTGTTTGTCCAGGTAAAGTGTTTAGACGTGATGATGATGATGCGACACACTCCCATCAATTCATGCAATTTGAAGGACTTGTGGTTGATAAAAACATTACGATGTCTGATTTAAAAGGTACCTTATTACTTGTTGCGAAAAAGATGTTTGGTGAAGATAGAGTAATTAGACTTAGGCCTTCATATTTTCCATTTACTGAACCAAGTGTTGAAGTAGATGTAAGTTGTTTCAAATGTGGTGGTAAAGGCTGTAGTTTGTGCAAAAATAGTGGATGGATTGAAGTTTTAGGTGCGGGCATGGTTCACCCTAATGTTTTAAGAGATTGTGGATATGACCCTGAAGTTTATCGTGGATTTGCCTTTGGTATTGGTATTGAACGTGTTACTATGTTCCGTCATGGCATTGATGACATAAGACATTTCTATACAAATGATGCAAGATTCCTAAAACAATTTAAAGGAGAAGAGTAATATGAAAGTATCATATAATTGGTTAAAAGAATTAGTAAATATTAATGTTTCACCAGAACAATTAGTTGATGAAATGTCACTTCATTCAATTGAAATAGAAGAATATGGAAAACTTTTACCAACTAGTGGATTAATAGTTGGTGAAGTTATTCAAAAAGAAAAACATAACAACTCTGATCACTTATCAGTTTGTCAAGTAAATTTAGGTAGTAGTGTTTCACAAATCGTTTGTGGTGCCCCTAATGTTGAGGCTGGTCAAAAGGTTATTGTTGCTCTTCCGGGAGTTAAACTTCCTGGTGGTGAAATTAAAGTATCAGTAATAAGGGGAGTACCTTCAAATGGAATGCTTTGTTCACTTCAAGAATTAGGATTAGAATCAAAATATGTTCCTGAAAAATATGCTCATGGTATTTATGTACTAGGTGCGGATGCCAAACCTGGTGAAGATGCTATAAAATATTTAAATTTAGAAGATACCGTAATTGAACTTGGTCTTACTCCAAACCGGATGGATTTATTATCAATGAATGGGGTTGCAAAAGACATTAATGCAATGTACCATTTAGGCCTTAAACCACTTACTTATGAACTTCATGAAATAGATAAAGAAGCATCAAATGAAATTGATGTTGAACTTGAAACTTCAACTTGTTATAGTTATTATGCAAGAGTTGTTGAAGATGTAGAAATAAAAGAATCACCTGCTTTCATTAAAGCAAGACTTATTGCATCAGGGATTAGACCAATTAATAATGTAGTTGATATTACTAACTATATTTTACAACTATTTGGTCAACCCCTTCATTCATTTGACAAAGATGAACTTGGCAAAAAAATTACTGTAAGACGGGCCATAAATAACGAAGAAGTTGTAACCCTTGATGGCAATAAACGCACCTTAAATCGTAATGATATTGTAATTACTGATAATAAAGGTGAAAACAATACCTCAAGAATTGTTGCGCTTGCGGGGGTGATGGGTGGACTTGATACCGAAGTTACAGAAAAAACTAAAAACATTGTTTTAGAATCAGCTGTATTTAGACCACTTAGTGTTCGTAGAACTTCTAGTAAACTTGGACTTAGAAGTGAATCAAGTGTTCGTTATGAACGTGGGGTTGATTTAAACCAAAGCTTAGCAGCTGTTAACTATGCATGTTATTTACTTGAAAAATATGCGGGGGGAAAAGTCTTAAAAGGATATGTTCACAAAGGTACTGAGTTTGTTCCGGATAAAGTATTAACATTAACAGAAAAATATGTTAAAGATTATTTAGGTGTAAAAATAACTCTAGAAGAAATGCAAAATATCTTTAATGGTTTATCATTTGATACCGAAATTAAAGATAAAGAAATCGTTGTTTATGTTCCAAATCGTAGATTAGATATTACCATTAAACAAGACTTAATTGAAGAACTTGCTAGAATTTATGGTTATGATAAATTAAAAGAAACTTTACCTTCAATGAATTTATGTGCTGAATACACTAAAGAACAAAAAATTAGAAGAACTATTGCCCAAACACTTCGGGGTGTTGGTCTATCAGAAGTTCTTACTTACTCTTTAGTAAGCGAAAAGAAAGCCCATGAATTTTCCTTACTTCTTGGTGATGATAATAAAGAACTTATGCTACTTCATCCAATGAATGAAGAAAGAAAATATTTACGTCGTAATCTTGTTAGTAGTTTAATTGAGGTTATCAAATACAATAATGCCAGAAAGATTGAAAATTTAGCTATATATGAAATTGGCAAACGTTACTTTTATGAAGGTGATGAAACCTGTGAAGATTGGTGCGTAAGTGGAGCTATTCAAGGAGTTCAAGCAACAAACCTTTGGAGTTCAAAAAGTAATAAAGTAGACTTCTACTATGTTAAAGGTATCCTTGAACTATTGTTTGCAAAACTAAACATAACTGTCAAATATCAACCATTAAAAACCCCATGTTCTGAACTTCATCCTGGACGTTCAGCTGAAATAGTATTTAACGATAAAGTAATTGGCTTTGTTGGTGAATTACATCCAAAATATGCAAAAGATGAAGATATTGAAGATACTTATGTTTTTGAAATTAACTTAGATGAAATTTTCTTAAAAGAAAATAATGTAACAATTTTCACATCAATATCGAAGGTTCCTCCTGTATTTAGAGATCTTGCTTTCATTATGGATAATAATCAAAGTATTGGTGAAATCATTGATGCCATTTATAGAGTTGATCGTAAAATGATTAAACAAGTTGAAGTATTTGATGTTTATAGTGGTGAAAACATTGAAGAAGGTAAAAAGAGTGTAGCTTTAAAAATTATGCTTGAGTCAGAAGATACCCTAACAGATGAAGTAATTAATCAAAAAATTACGAAGATTATTAAATCGCTTGAATATCAATATCATATCGCCTTAAGAGGATAATATGTTTTTATATAAAAAAATTCTTGTCATTGGCTCAGCTGGTAGCGGAAAATCAACTTTTTCAAAAAGTTTAGGTGAAATAACCAATATTCCAGTTATTCACCTTGATAAGGAGTACTGGCTCCCTAATTGGACTAGACCTGATATAGAAATGTGGAAAAAACGCGTTGAAACTTTAACGATGGGTAAAAGTTGGATTATGGATGGAAACTACGGATCTACCCTTGATTTAAGGCTTAAACGCGCTGATTTAGTGATATTTCTTGATTATAAAAGATTTGTGTGTATAAAAGGCGTAATTAAGCGTAGTCTTAACAAAAAAGAACATAAACGCATAGATCAAGCAAGTGGTTGTACTGAAAAGTTTGATTTAGATTTTATTAAGTGGGTTTGGAAGTTTCCTAAAGAATACCGACCAGAAATCATAAAAACTTTAGATGAACACCCTAATGTTGAAAAAATAATTTTCAAAAACAGAAAAGAAAGTAAAAAATTTTTAGAAAGTTTAAAAAAAGAAAAATGAAAAAAAGTATAATAATTACCTTATTCATATTAAGTATATTTACACTTATATCATGCGATAATCATACCCATAACTATGCCCCTGCAACATGTCTTGTACCTGAGGTTTGTACAATTTGTGGAGCAACTAAAGGAGAAACAGTACCTCATAATTATGAAGAAATATCAAAAGTATTCCCTACTTGCACAGTAGATGGCGTCATAAAATATAAATGTTCATATTGTTCAGATTCTTATGAAGAAATACTTCCATCATCTGGTCATACTTTAAATTCCATTAATGTTTGTACGAAATGTGGATATGCAAACGGTGAAGAAAAAATACCAGAAGGTGAACTTAGTTACCAAGAAATTGTTAAGATTCTTGATGAAGAATATATCCCTGATATAGCCTATGAAGATATATATTTACCTAATATGATATCAGGCTCAACGGGTAGAATTTACTGGACAAGTTCTGATACTGCCGTTATAACAAACACTGGTACGGTTATTCGAAAAACTACCGATATTAAAGTTAAATTAAACGCATCAATTGTATATTTAGGAGTGACTTTAAAATTTATGAAAGAAGTAACTGTAAAGGCTTATGCCTTAAAACCAATTGACAATAAAAAATTAGTTATTGCTTATTTTTACCCATCAAGTGGAGTAAATGTTGCAACTACTGATTTAGAAAAAATCGACTACATCAACTATAGCTTTGGCGGAATATCCGGAAGTAAAGTTGTAATTGGTAATGAAACCAATCTTAAAAAGACTTTAGCATATCATGCTGAGGGGGTTAGAGTGGGACTTGCCCTTGGAGGCTGGGGAGCTGGTGGATTTAGTGAGGCTATGATGACGCCAAGCGCTAGAACTACTTTAGTTAATTCGATAATGGAAACGATTATCAAATATAATCTTGATGGAATTGACATTGACTGGGAATACCCAACGAGCTCTGTTGCGGGGATATCTGCTGATCCTGCTGATCGTGATAATCTCACCTTATTTTGTAAAGAACTAAAAGAAGCAATGTTAAAGTATCGAGAAGATTTACTTTTAACCATTGCGATTGCTCCAAGCAATAAATATTATGATTTAAAGGCTTTATCAAATTATATAGATTACTTTAATGTTATGACTTATGATTTTGCAATGGGTACTACCGCAACCCACCTAACAAATCTATCTGGTAACTTTACAAGTAGTGCCGAAAAAAGCATTAATTTTGTTAAAAACTATGTACCAGTAGAAAAAATTATAATTGGTGGTGCTTTCTATGGTAGAATGGGAACATTTGCAAGTGAAGCTAATACCTATGTTGGGGCTCCACTTTCCACAAGTCTTGCAAATGGTGCCATAAGTTATACTCAAATTAAAGAAAATATTATTAAATATCGTTGGAAAGAATCATATGATGAAGCATCAGGTGCCGCATATATAATTAGTGGTACAACCTTTGTAACATATGATAGTACCAAAAGCATTGCGGCGAAAGCACAGTATGTCTTAGATAATAATTTAGGTGGCATTATGTTTTGGGATTTATCACAAGATACAACTGGGGAATTACTAGATGCAATTGACACAACACTAAATAAATAAAGAATCAAAAGTACTAAGAAATAATATTTTTAGTGCTTTTATTTTTCTAAAATGCAATATTTATTGGAAAAGTAATTATTTAGATAGAAGCATTTTTTCCGACAAATCATAAATAAATGTAGTTGACAAAAACCCTAAAATTTAGTATAATTAAAAATAATAGGAGGAACGTATGACAAAATTATTATTAGAAAAAACCAAAGAGTCAATTATGTCCGTACTACCTATTTCTTTATTAATAATAGTACTTAATTTTATAGTGTTTTTTATAACTAAAGAATATTTATTTAGTAAATGGATTTTTATTGGATTTTTAATTGGCTCAGTAATGTTAATTTTAGGAATGTCTTTATTTACACTAGGTGCTGACCTTTCAATGATGAGTGTTGGCGTTGGTGTTGGCAAGTATATTACTAAGAATCGTAAAATATGGATATTAATCCTAGTACCTTTTATTATAGGTAGTTTAGTTACCATTGCCGAACCTGACTTATTAGTCCTTTCTAAACAAGTTCAAATGGATAATGTACCAAGCTTTGTTTTAATATTAATGGTAGCCTTAGGAGTTGGAATTTTCTTAACCATTGCTCTTCTACGGGTTGTGCTTAAAGTTGATATTCGCGTAGTATTAATAGTTTCATATTTACTTGTTTTTATTTTAGCATCCTTTATGCCTAGTAGCTTTGTTCCTCTTGCCTTTGATTCAGGTGGTGTAACAACAGGTCCTATGACCGTTCCCTTTATTATGGCTATTGGTTTAGGTGTTGCTAGTTTAAATGGTGATAAAAATAATGAAAATGATAGCTTTGGCTATGTGGCATTATGTTCAGTAGGACCAATTCTCGCCGTTACGATATTAGGTTTACTTACTAATATTAATGTTGATAATAGTGCAACTAGTTATACAATGGAAAGTTTTAAAGAATTTAGTGCTTTTTTTGGAAAAACTTTTGCATCAATGCTTAAAGAAATTGCAATTGCTCTTTCTCCAATCTTACTTTTCGTAATTGTATTTGAATGTTTCTTACAACATGATCGAAAGAAAAATATAATTAAAATATTTATTGGTCTTGCTTATACATATGTAGGTTTAGTGTTATTCTTAACTGGTGCTAATATGGGCTTTATGCCAGTTGGTAGTGTACTTGGTAGAACTATTGCTAGTCAAAGCTTTAACTGGGTGTTAATACCATTAAGTATGTTAATGGGTTTCTTTGTGGTAATGGCTGAACCTGCTGTTCATGTCTTAAACAATCAAGTTGAAGAAGTAACTGGTGGAACAATTTCCAAACGTGTTATGTTATTTTCTCTTGCAATAGGCGTTGCCATTTCTCTAGGTCTTGCGATGACAAGAGTATTATTCGACTTTTCAATTTGGTGGATTTTAATACCAGGATATAGTATTGCAATTATTTTATCACTAATTGTTCCTAAAATCTTTACCTCTATTGCCTTTGACTCAGGTGGTGTTGCCTCAGGTCCCATGACCGCAACTTTTTTATTGCCAATGGCTACAGGAGCATGTCATGAATTATATGCAAGTGATATTAAAATTTTAAGTAATGGTTTTGGTATTGTTGCTCTTGTTGCGATGACTCCATTAATCGTTGTTCAACTAGTTGGTTTAATCTATAAGATTAAATTACAAAGAGCTGAAGCTACCAAAGAATTACCATATGAAGATGTTATTGAATTTGACTTAAATAAGTTTAATGAGGTGAATTATGAATAATATTCCAAATGGCTTAAGATTAATCATTAGTATCGTAGATCGAAAAAAAGGAAGAAAAGTAATAAAACTTTTTGAAAAACTTGGATGTCCATATCACCAAACAATCCTTGGATATGGTACTGCTCCAATTGAAATCTTTGACTATTTAGGCTTTGGCAAAATAGAAAAAGATGTTGTACTAAGTATTGTGGATGAAAATTTGGTACCATTTATGTTTGATGCATTAAAAGAAGAACTAGACTTTGCATCTCCAGGTCATGGTATCGCATGTTCTATCCCCATTAAAAGTGTCGACAGTTCTAGAGCATTACAAGAAATTTTAAAGAAAGGCGATAAATAGGTATATATATGAAAGATATGATAATTGTTATTTGTAATAATGGTTCAGCCTCAGATGTTATGGAACTTGCTAAATCACAAGGAGCAGGGGGAGGAACTATTATTAAAGGAAGAGGATCAGCAAGTAAAGATATGCAACACTTTTTAGGTATTACTATTCAACCTGAAAAAGATATTATCTTAATTGTAACTGAACCTGAAACTAGAAATAATATAATGAAAGAAATTTCATCTAAAATGGGTATCGGAACAAAAAGCCATGCTATTTGCTTCTCAGTCCCAGTTGATGCAACAGTTGGATTAAAAGAAAACTAAAATAAAATATAGAAACAAAAAAATCTGGAAAAAGGCAGGTTCTCATAAGGATATTAAGTTAAATCCAAGAGAAAATGTCGATTGAGAGTGGCTAAACCAAAAAAATGCAACATGGACGAAATGTCTGTGTTGCATTTTTCTTTATGACTCCGCTCCCCAAAATTTGTGCCGCAATAAACAAAGAGAAGCGCCGTGGTGTTTTGATGGTTAAAAGTGGCATCAAAAAATGAAAATTCACAAAAAATCAGTGAATATTCACTTAATTCACTTGACAAGAGTGAATTTTTGGTGTATAATAAGAGCAACATATTATGGGAGGTGTCGTTATGACATTTGAAACCGAAAATATTGAATTTAAATTACAGTTCACAGATGAGCTTTATAAAGAGGTTATTGCGTTTGCAAATACGGACGGCGGCGTGATTTACATCGGAATTGATAATAACGGAAACGCCGTAGGCATCGATAATGTGGACGAAAATTATACACGCATTACAAATGGTATTCGTGATGCCATTATGCCCGATGTAACGATGTTTGTGAAATATACGATTCAGGAGAATCGAGTTGTGCGCATAACCGTGGGTGAAGGCTCGTATAAGCCCTATTATCTCAAATCTAAGGGCTTGAAGCCGAGCGGCGTATTCGTTCGCCAAGGTACATCCTCCGTGTCGGCATCTTCCGAACAGATCAGGGCAATGATCAAGGAATCCGACGGCGATACTTTTGAAAGTATGCGTTCTATGGAACAGGATTTGACCTTTGAGAGCGCAAAAGAAGCATTCAAACGTTATAATATCGAATTTTCCAAAACAAAATATCGTGCACTTGGAATTACTACACAAGCGGATGAATTATATAGCAACCTCGCACTTATTATTTCCGATCAATGCGCACATACCACGAAGGTGGCGGTGTTCGCTGATGAGGAAAACACCAAGTTCCGTGATAGTAAGGAATTTGGCGGTTCTATATTCGAGCAGCTTGACAACACTTATGCTTACCTTGCACTTTGCAACAAGACCGTTGCAACCTTCAAAGGTCTTGAACGCATTGAAAAGGTTGACTATCCCGAAGAAGCTCTGCGCGAGGCATTATTGAATGCCCTTGTACACCGTGACTACAGCTTCAGCGGTAGCATCATTATCAATGTGAACGATAAGGAAATGGAATTTATCTCAATCGGAGGTCTGTTGCCTGGACTCTCGCCCGACGATATTCGTAGTGGTATTTCGCAGCCGAGAAACAAGAATCTCGCCGATATCTTCCATCGCCTACACTTGATTGAATCCTACGGTACGGGAATTCGTAAGATTTATAATCTGTATGCCAACTGCTCCGAGCAGCCGAGAATAGAGGTAACCACAAACACCTTTAAGATTATACTGCCGAATATGAATCGTATAGTTGCAAAAGAAAGCGGTACGGTTGCTACAGCACAGATGCAGAAAATACTTGACTATATCGAAGAAAACGGACGGATTACAGAGTCTGAAATCCAAGAGCTTCTCGGGCTCAAGAAAACACGCGCTTTCATACTTGCAAAGCAAATGCGCGACGAAGGATTGATAAGAGTTGAAGGTCGTGGCGATAGTAAAAGGTATCTGAAAATATAACTGCAAATTAGGATAAAAAATGGATAAGAACAAAATCGACATAAAAGAAAACTATATTTATCGTTTGGACAATGAGCTTCTGACCATCCTTCTGCGAGATCGATCGTCAGGCAAGAACATTATCTGGGCAACCGATAATTATAGTTCCCGTGGCTGTGGATATCAAAGCTACGATTATATAACCGTCAAAGCCATTACAGGCTACCACGGAAACATTATAAAGCCGAGAACGGAAAAATCCAAAAAGGAGCAAACTGACCGTATCCGTGACAAAGCGGAAGTGTTCACCCCTTCTTGGATCTGCAATAAATAGAATAATCTCGTGGATAACGCATGGTTCGGTACGGACTTTGTATTCAACGAGGAAACGGAAAAGGCTTGGGTAGCAACCACCGAGTCGATTGCATTCCTTACGAAGAACACGGTAATTTCTATCAGCGATATTATCGATTGTATCGACGAGCCGAATAACACTCGTATTGCAAGAAACCTTGGTATCAGCAAAATTGTGCTCGAAGGAATGTTGGCACACACCGATAAGTTTGTTCTCAGCCGTTTGGATTATAAAATCCACAATCTCAATCAGCTTTCACACGATGATAGCGTTGAGCCTATCACACGCGCATTCGTGTCCGTTCAGAAATTTGGAAAGCTTGGAGAATCCGAGGTTATCACACCGAAGCATATCTGCAAGGACATGATAGATATGATTGACGATGCCAATTTGAGAGCCGTAATGGATAGCGGAAGTAAGGTGCTCGATATTGCAGGCAAGGTAGGTGAATTCGCCCTTGTTGTGTTTGAAAAGTATATCGCGTTGGGATATGATAAAGATGCGTTGAAGGATGCGATTTACACCATTCCCACGTTAGGCATTACCTATGAGTTTACCCGTATGATATACGAGATTTTGGGCTTGAATGTGGATAATATCGCTTCTAAGTTCACCTCGTATAGCCTTTTGGAGGTTAAGAACGAGGACGGCGATATTGACTATACCAAGATAGCGGCGTTGTTAAGACAGAATAAACCGTTTGACAGCATTACAATGAACGATGAAATTACAGAAGGAGATGAGATAGTGAATTTTGATATTGCAGTAGGCAATCTCCCCTATCAAGAGGAAGGATTTGATAACGGGCGCAAATTGCCGATTTACGATTCGTTTATGGATATATCTTATACAATCTCTCAGCAGGCTGTTTTAATAACCCCGGCTCGCTTCTTATTTGAAGCAGGTCAGACCGCTAAGGATTGGAACAGAAAAATGCTCAACGACGAGCATTTCAGAGTAATGATGTATGAACCAGATGCATCAACAATCTTCTCAAATGCGGAAATCAAAGGTGGCGTTAAAGATGTTGACACCAAGGAATTCAAAAGTGTTATGGGAGGATATGAGGGATATGACCATTAAAAAATCGATGATTTGACCTACATCCGTTTTAATACATCGGCGTTTTTAAGTAATTACAAGCGTAACGATTTGTTGAATTCACGTCTAAGAATCTACTGTATATTCATTGGAAAATTTCCGAAATCGAACTTCAATTTTATCGAACAGCTCAATAAAATGCAAAAGTTGTCAACGGGTGCTACTCCTCAAACTTTAGACGAATTATATCCTTCTCTAAATGGTGATGGCGAAGCAGCGGACGATGGAACTTCTACAGTTCAACAAAAATCGGATGAGATTGCTCTATATGATGTTGTTTATGCAAGTATCATTCATCATGGAGGAAACGATGAGAACGATTAATATTGTTGTCGGTTCTAAAGCGTATTTTCAAGAGCAAATAAAAGACCTCTCCGATGCATTTTCGTTTTTGGATTTGATAAAACTTTCAGATGCATATCATGGCAAAAATCAAGTATTTCCGGATGAATTAAAAGCGGAGCTAATGATTCTCCTGAATGACAATTATCATGGAATAACAGAGCAAGCCAACGATCGGTTGGGCAACTTGATTTATGACTTGACTACGGACGATTCAACCATTTGGATACATAATCCTCCTTCGAATCTTCTGTTTTTCTTGAACAATCAGAAGAACGCTTCGGCAATAACGCTAAACACTACTACCCAAACACATGATATTGTTCGTGACCGTGTTAAATATCTTGAAGGAATTGCTTCTATAAAAGAAAATATCATCGGACAGGATCATGCCATTATAGAGATAAGCAAGACTCTGCGCTATTTGACAACAGTTAAGCGAAAAAAGCCGTATGTGGTGATGCTCTATGGCAATAGCAGTATCGGAAAGACAGAGCTGGTAAGAGAAATAGCTAAAAACTTTTTTGACAATCAGTTATTAGAGCAGCACTTATCGATGTTTAAATCTAATGCAAACGGTGATTATCTATTTGGCGATAAACCCAATAGAAGAAGCATTGGTTTTGATTTGCTTGTTAATAAGGAAATTCCATTTTTGTGGTTGATACCAAAAAAAGTCTTGAGTTAAAACTCAAAACTTAAAATGCACGACGAAAACCAGAACCACTTTTTCAATTTTTTTTGGGTTCTGTTATTAAAATGTGTGAATTAATTGTTATAAAA
>CAVJDT010000041.1:0-16024 GCA_963648435.1 Bacillota bacterium | reverse complement strand
TCAGTATGACCTTTAGTAGTACAAGTTGGATCTAACTTTTCATGATGGATTAAATCATGACCGAGTCTATTAATTACTTCTGTAACTAGTGTTTTATGACAGACTGTACATTCTTTATGTTTTGTGCCATCAAGAGTACAGCTAGAATCTTTATCGATTATCCATTCACTTTCTTTATGTCCAAGTGATAGTAATTCTTTAAATGTTGTATAATCACATCTACTACATGTATCATATTCAGTGTGACCTTTAGTAGTACAAGTTGGATCTAGTTTTTCATGATGGATTAAATCATGGCCTAGCGTAGGTATTAAAGTAACATCTGTTGTTTTATTGCATCGCGTACAATGACGTGATTTAATGCCATTTTCTGTACAAGTTGATACTTTATCAACTGTAAACTCATTTGAATAATTATGAGGAATTTCAATTGTTGTATTAACGTATTCAACTGTTTGTTCATTGAAATCCTTATCTGTTAATTTACTTCCATCTAATATAAATTCGCTAACTGTTTCACATGGTGCAATTACTTTAAATTTTATTCGAGCAATTACAGAATCCTCACTAATTCCATTTTCATAAATGAATGAAAATCTCACCTTATTGGTTTTAAATGAAATGTTTCCAACAATCATTGAATAATTTAATGTTTTTATGATTTCTGTACATTCATACTCATTTGAATTAAATTCAATAAAAAAGTCTCCCGCTGCAAGTAATGTATCTTTTTCTGCTATTACTTCTAATTCAACTTCTAATGCATTAACACTTTTTACATTTAACAAAACTTTGGGATAAGTAATTACTTTAGGGATTTCTTCAGTATCTACATTAACAAATACTTTTGAACCATTATATGCATTTAAATCAGAATCATATATAGCAGATGAGGTAAATTCAATTTGGGTTCTAGTAGTTTTGTCTTTTATAACTACAAATGTAACTTCAAGAACTGTAACATAGGATGGTACCCCAGATAGTGCCGCATAAGATATTTTGACATAACCAGCTGTTTTATCGTTAATTGAAAATAAAGCTGATTCTGTATTTTTAAGTGAGTCATCCAAATTTATGGATTTTAAGGCAAGCATTTCATCATCATAATTAATTTCAAAATCTGCTGATGCAAATTCATATGAATTATAAGTGTAAAAGCTTACTGTTATTTCGTCATTTTGTCTTTTAATCTCATTATAATAAGTATTATTAGGATAAAAATATACAGTCTCAGTTATTACTGGTGCTTTTTCTACTTTAATTTTACAATTAGAAGTAGAAACACTTACTAAATTTATTGTATTATCATAACAATCCCCTACTACTACTTCTAATGGATATTCTTTAATTTCTGCTTCATTTTTAGCATATAAAAATATTGTTAGTAGTACACCGTTTCCACTAATACCATCAGATGAGATAAAACTAAGTTTAATCTCACCAGCGGTTTCAGCATTTACATCATCAAGTTCACTTGATATAAATTCACCTTTAGATACACTTCCTAGATTGAACGCAGAAGAATCATAGTACACAAATAAATCTAGACTAGAAATATTTACAAAATCCTTGGCGTAAATATAAATGTAGGTCCCACCATCTTGTGTAACGGAAGTATCATTCGCATAGACGGTAGGTTGATTTACTTCTTCATCTGCTTTTGCATTTATCTTAAATAAAGATAAAAAGCAAATCAATAATATAAATATAGTAGTAAAACGTGCTAATGCTTTCTTATAATCTTTCTTATTTATTTTTTTTACTTTTTTAATCATAATATTGAACCAATTTTACCACTAACATATTGTAGAATTCTCATTGCTTCAGCCGCAGAAAGAATTCCATCTTTATTGATATCAGCACGCATAAATTGTTCTTCTGTAAGGTTCAATTTATCATTAGCTGCTTGTAAAAGCATAAGTGCGTCTTTATTTGTGATGATGCCATCACCATCAACATCACCTAGTGAATTATCATCAACAGCTACTTTTACTGTTACTAAATATGGTTTTGTTGATGTGCCATTATAAGTATGTGTAATACCATCAAAAGCATCAATATAATATTCCAAACCATCAAGAGAAAGATTTTCTGCTCCAACAATACCATAATAACGACTATTGTTGTTATACATCTTATAGCTCTTCCATTCACCACCTACAGTTCTAAAGTAAAGTGTAGCTGATGTTATTTGTAAATTATCAGTTATTGTTGCGGAAATAATAAGTTTTTGACCAGTATATGCTGTACGAACAGGTGAATGATAAATATTTGGTGCCATTGTATCCATCGCACGAATAGTAATTTTTCCACTTGGTGTAGATTCAGTCATATCAGTTTTTACAACTGTAAAATTATAATAATATAATTTACCAGGTTCTACTGTTGAGTCAAAGAACTCATTTTCATTTGATGCTAAAACATAATCATTAAGACGGGTATATAAACCATCTTCTTGATCGCTACGATAAACATTATAACCAAGAAGTGTATCAAAATCATCTTGTTGCCATGTAAGTTTAACACCTGTTTCTGTTGCTTCACCTTGCATAATCATAGCTTGTGCTAAAGTTGTATCAATTTCAAAACCAAATCTACCTTTTGTTTCATATAGGCGAAAAAAATGATCTGTTGCGGCACGTGCATTTTCAATATTAAAATATTGATTACCATTTTCAATAGTAGTCTTAAGTGTATACACACCTTCCCATCTTCTTGGTGTTACATAACTTCCACTTATTTCATACTCTGCATATGGCATACTACTACCAAAACGCACTCTTAATGGTAGAGTTGTATCCATATCACGGTTAAATTCAACCACAAATGTGCAAGTCTCATTACTTACGGTACGACATCTTTCATCATTACTATTTAGTACATATGCATCTACTACAAATGGGAATGTATTTTCTGGGGCAGTAGTAAGAATTGGATCAACTATAAGATCTGGATATGATTTAAACATATCATAATCAACAACTTGCTTGTTAATTAGATCCATATTTGTTGTGCCCCAGTAGTTGTTGGTAATATATCCGCCATCACCACATGCAACAATTTTTAAAGCAAAACTTCCTTCATTATAGTTATTTAATATTGCACAGTTATTAATCGTTTGAATTCCCCTATAATTTGTCATTTCTACGTATTCTTCATATTTTTCTTGTAATAATTTATCTGTCCAGTTTGTGGAAGAAGGAAGTTCTAAAATATATGAAACATTATCATCAATTCGCCCATAGCCAATATTGTCATTACAATCATATTGCTCAAAATAATACCTAATTATTTTTGAATTTTTTTTGTATTTTTGTGACTTATCATATTCTTCTATTTCTTTTTTCATAAAATCAGCTACTGGCTCGCCGTTTAGCCATTCATCACTTCCAACAATTAATCCTATAGTACCCCAGTATAAATTACCATTTTTTAAAGCATTATATTCTTCTTCACTTTCAATACAACAAATATCGCCACCTAAATATTTTGCAAAATTTCTAATATAAGTTATTTTATCTAGGAGTTTATATTTTGTTGGTATTACAACCTTTATGTAAGATTTATCATTCCACGTTGTTTGTGCTTGTTCAACCTGTAAACTCTTGTCAATTTTAGCGGAGATAGACGAACCATTTCGGAAAGACCCTTTCATAATGTTTTTGTTTCCCATAAATACACAATCATAAAATGTCTCACTATTAGTATTTGGATCTGTGCTAAAATCACAATCTACAAAGCTACAAGTAGTATAAGTACCATATAGAACTGGATTATAAAAGTCATACCAATCACCACCAGTTCCATACATAACACAGTTTGTTGCGTTAGAGATTTTAAAAGCCGTTGAAGAGCCTTTTAGGCTCATCCAATATGAGTAACTCACATTCTGCCATTCAACTTTTCCATTTGTTACATATCGTTTAAATAATGCTACATGATTTTGCGTAAACATGCAGTGATCAGCATAAGAAATTTCAACACCAGCATTAGTCATATTAGTATAATTTAATTCAACATATCCTGATTCTTCTTCTTTAATTTCAACCACATATCGTGACATAAGTTCACTTGGAAAAATTTCAACTGGTTCTTCTAGTGTGCCATTTGTTATAAAGCTACCATATACTTGTAAATATGCTATATACTGATTAGCATATGGATCAGCAGGATCATTACTCCAAAATTGAATTTTTGTACCTGGATCTACAGTTACTGTTACGCCTTCCTTAATTACTGTACTATTTGGAATAATATAATAATTATCATTGGTTAAAGTCATGTCTTCAGTAATTTGACTAGGAAGCACTATACCATTTCTTACTGCAAAACCAATAATACCCTTACTTAAATAATGAATCGAATCATCTTCATCTAAACCATTGTCATAAGTAATAGTAACATTGAGCTTTATAACATAATCATTAGGACAGTTTTTTGATATTTTGACCACTAAAGGATTATCTGTACCAATATATGCACCTAATTCATCACGTAATAAATTATCTTTTGTAGAATATGTTCCTACACCATCAAAATTAACTGAATCAGTTAAAATTTCAACATATGGATTGTTAATACCTGAATCACTTAATGCATCTATAGTTACAATTGTATTTTTACTCATACCCCAACGATTTCTTAAAATTGTTCCAATATTTATTGTTTCACCAGCATCAATAACTCCATCTCCGTTATTATTGCTATCTATGTCTTTACTATCAAACAAATAATAAGGTAGATAGAGATTTACATCTGGTTTTGGAAGTTTTGTAAGGGCATCATAAGCATTTACAATCATTGGTAGATTATGTGGCATATCACGTACTGTATGTCTTTTCGGATTAAAACAAAACGCAGTATCTTCACTTGTTGCACAAAGTTGAGCAGACACAAATTTACTAGGGTACATATCTCTATCAGTATAATAACTTCTTATAAGAGCCGCAATACCAGAAACAATAGGTGCTGCCATACTTGTTCCATTTAATTTACCATATCTGTTATTTGGTAGGGTACTAAGAATTGCTTCACCAGGAGCGTATACTTCATATTCTACAGAGTTATAAGCTACAGCATCCCAATTAGTAAAGGAAGACTCTACACCTAAAGCATTTACACTCATTACACCTATAACATATGAAAGAGCTGCAGGATAATTAGGAAGAGACAGTGGATAGCAATCTGTTATTTCATTAGGAAATCCATCATTACCAGCTGCAGCTACTAAAGTAGATGTAGTATATGCTGATTGTAGTGCATCTTGTACAGCTATTGAACAAGCACTACCACCAAATGACATATTGATTACATCAGCACCATGAGTATATGCATAAACAATTGCTTCAGCAATGTCACTTTGAAGGAATACACCACTTGCTTGACCAGCTTTAATTGCCATTATTTTTACGTTATATGCAACACCAACGGTTCCTATTTTATTATTTGATGCGGCAATAATACCAGCAACATGGGTACCATGTCCATGGTCATCCATTGGATCACCACTATGAAATCTTTCATCACTTATTGTTGAACATCCATACACATCATCAATATAACCATCTCCATCATCATCGATCCCATTACCTGGAATTTCATTAGGATTAACCCACATATTAGCTTTTAAATCTGGGTGATTATAGTCAACACCAGTATCAATTACTGCTACAGTAACTGATGGATCACCACCAGCAGAAATTCCTTTACTCTTAAGCCAGCGCCAAGATTTTTGAATATCACAAGCAGTTAAATACCATTGATCTTTTACTTGAAGGTTTGATAAAACGTCATCAATAATACCACTTACATCAGTTGAAGATGTAGATGTATCTTCATCTACTTCTGTTGAAGTATCTTCATAGATGTAATCGAAATCCGCAACAAGTACTATTTTTAAGGAACGAGCTTTTTTAACTGCGGTTTTTACATCAGTTTCGTTATTAATTTTAGCACGGTACCATACTGTACCATCAGAATTTGTTGTTACTTTTTCAAGTGATGTAAATCCACAAGATTTTAAATCACTAGTTAACTTACCATCAAAATCTTTTTTAAATTTTAAAAGTGCTGCTGTTTCATCATATTTATAATTTCCACTTTCAAATGCTTCTGAGTAAACTACATCGAATGGAGCAAGTAAGTTACCATCAGCGTCTGTTGCTTCACCTTTATAGGTTGAGGCAAGATCCGTAAGTGGTATATTACCATTACTGTACTGTGAATCATCACTTGTTTCGCTTGTAAATGTACAACCTACAAGTATAATGCAAAACATGCATATTGTACTCATTAACATCATAAGAATTTTGACTTTTACCTTTTTCATTTACATTTCCTCCTGTATTTTGACAAAAATTAAGTCATTATTTAATTAAATAAAAAATAATTAGAATTATTCTTAACTTTATAAGATAAGACACTATAAGACACTAAACATGGAAAAAGAAGATATGATTTACAAACTTGGATATACCTTTATTGATAAGAGAAAAAGGAAAAACATGAATATGATTTTCCTCATAAATATTTATTGTTGTTATAGTTTGTTTATTGAAATTTATTTAGGTTGTTTACATTCCTTTAAAAATTTTCTTAATAAAAACGTTAAATAATATGGGAAAGTATAAAACTTTCCATTATACCCTATATTTTTGTTACATAATTTAATTCCATATTTTATATCAGCATATTCTATCTTATCTATTAAATTATTTAACGAAACTGTTGAATTATCACTTGCTTTAACTTCAATGGGAATCAGTAAATCTTTATCTCTAACAAAAAAATCCATCTCAATAGTACCTTTTTCATTACGATAATAATATAAATTATAACCAGATTTAACTAACATATCTGCAACAATGTTTTCGTATAATGCGCCTTTATATGTATTAAAATTTTTATTTTCCCTTAAATCGTTTTGAGCCTCATCATCAAGCGTTCCAACAAATAATCCAGTATCACGATAATAGACTTTATAAGGTTGGGATTATAATTTCCTTTTAATGGAAGACTAAGAGATGATAATGAATAACAAATATTGATTATGCCAGCTTTATTTAACCAATCCATAGCCCCAATATATTCTCTATTTCTTGCTCCACGCGAAATTTTTGTAATTTGAAATCTTTTATTATTACAAGTAAAAATCACATAACTCCATTGTTTTTATGCTCAAAAATCACATAACTTCTTTTTTATTACTTTAATTTTTATTTTTCTTCTAAAATAAATGGTAAAAAGTATATGGGCTTAAATAAAAGCATTTGTTCATTTTTTACATCATTACTAGATATTACAATACTTTGATAAATATTTCGTGAATACTTGGTTGAAAAAGCATCTATAGAATTATGGTATTTTGTACTTCCTGATTTTACTTCTAGTGGAACTATTTTTGCATGACTAGTTACAATAAAATCAACTTCATATGAGTGTGTACTTTCTTGTTTTCGCCAAGTATGATAGTATAATTCGCGTTTTGCTGCTTTAATCATTTGCGCAACTGCATTTTCATATAAATATCCTAGATTTAAATCTAATTTATCACTCAATAACTTTTTATAGATATCTTCATATACTTTACTTTCATCATTAAAAAGCATTGTTGTAAATAAGCCAGTATCTGATAAATATAGTTTATATTCATTTAAATCTTTTGTTTGAGATAATGATATACTAGGATCTTTTACATTGTAACAAATAAGAACTATTCTAGAATCTATTAATTCAAAAAGTAATTCTTGTTCTTTTAAAGTTGTTCTTTTTTTGGTTGCGAAAGATAGTGAAAATCTTTTCTTTTTAAGAGCAAGTTGACTAGGTATTGATTCATATATTAAGCTTGTTCGACCACTTGGATCATTTTTTTTCAAATCATCTTTATAAAGGTTTATTATTTCCCTTTTTATAAAGTCAATTTCAAAAAAATTCTTTTTCTGAATGTATGCTTCTACTGCTTGTGGCATTCCGCCTACGGCTAAGTAAATTCTAAAATCTCTCATTAATTTTCTATTAGTGAAATCACCAAGTGGTTTATTTAGTAAGTACATGTCACGAAGAACATTATAATCAGTTCGACCAATACTCCAAAAGAATTCCTCTAAATCCATAGGATAAACACTTATTCTATATTCTTCTGAGGGAATTACTATATCTTTAACATTTTTCTTAATCGAAATTAGTGATCCAGTCTCAATATAATCATATCTACCATCTTTTACCAAATATTTAATTGCTTGTCTTGCTTTTGGAAATAATTGAATTTCATCAAATACAATGACTGATTTTCTTTCTTTAAGTTCTATTCCAGTTTCTAATTGGAGTCTTAAAAAAAACAAATCTAAATTACTTATATCATCAAATAACTCTATAATATTCTTTCCTGCATTTGCAAAATCAATTTTAATGTAGCTTTCATATTCTTGTTTTGCGAATCCTTCCGCAATAGTTGTTTTGCCAACACGTCTTGCACCTTCAAGTAATACTGCATACTTATCACTATAATGTTTTTTCCACTCTAATAGCTCATCATATACCTTTCGTTTAAACATAGTTTCACACCCTTTTTACTATCTTTATACATATTATATATTATTATATGCAATATTTCAAGCAGCTTACATTCAAAAACATGCAATATTTCAAGCAACTTATATTCAAAAACATGCAATATTTCAAGCAAGTAACAATTTCAACTTTTATTATATTTACTTAGTTGTTAGTTTCATATATAGAATAGGATAATGATTTCCTTATTCATCGGGTTCTTCTTTCTTATACACTTTTACTTCAGTTATTTTTATTTCATAACTCATAGTTTTTCAATTTCATCAAATAATTCTCGATCAAACTCTCTTTCCCAATTTTCTAGTCTTGGATTAGTACATTGCAATTGTTTGATGGAAAAGAAAGGATTACATTTGAATAATTCCTTTATCCTTTTTAATAATGCCATATAAGTATCTTTTTCTTTTTTCACTCTTTCAAAACGTTTATAATAATTTTCATAATCAATAATACAGCCACTAAAACTATCATTAAGGTTTGGTAATAATTTTTTAGTCATCCCTTCAAGGGTTACAATTGCTGGAAATTTGGCAACAGTTGCAGGTAGTTCACAAATCAAAATGTGAAGTAAAACATGTTCAAGTAAATCTACATAGGTTAGATTTTCAGCTGATTGCCATTCTAGGGGCCGGTTAATCGCGGTTGTCGGATAATAAAGGGTAGGAGCGATATACTCATATTTGTGATGAATACTTAATCCATCTTTAATCCGTTTTATCTTACTATTTATGAAATAGTTTTCATCCATATAACTACCACTTGGCTTACCATATTTTTGTTGAAGGTAGTCAAAATAAGCAAAATAATCTAAATTCTTTATTTCTTCATATTCTTTTAAATCCATTTTTATACTCCTTAGTTATTTATTTTCTTCTAATTCTAGTATTTGGGTTGTATCTTCTATTTTTAATTCCGTTACATCTTTAAGTTTTCTGTTTATTTGTCTAGTTCTTGTTCCTACTAGATTTTCAATTTCTTCATTTGCTTCACCAAGTTTCTTTTGAGCTTTTTTTAAGACAGTTTCAAATGTTCCAAATTCAGTTTTTACTGCCCCAAGTATATTCCAAACTTCACTTGTTCTTTGTTCAATCGCAAGGGTTCTAAAACCTACTTGTAAACTATTTAGTAAAGCTGCCATAGTGGTTGGCCCCGCAATAATAATGCGAAAAGAATTTTGAAGTTCTTCAATTAAACCTATTTTAGCTGCCTCAGCGTATAAACCTTCAATTGGTAAAAACATAATACCAAAATCGGTAGTATAGGGAACTTCAAGATATTTATCTCTAATATCTCTCGCAAAACTTTTCATTCGTTGTTTTAAGTCATTAATAGCTTTATCTATTACTATTTTATCTGTAGTTTCATATGCATTAATTAAATTAGTATAAGTATCTAATGGGAATTTTGAATCAATTGGTAAATATACAATTTGTTTACCATCACCAGGAAGTTTAATTACAAATTCAACAGGGTCTTTTGAGTTAGGCCTTGTTATGATATTTTCAGCGTACTGGTCTTTTGTAAGGATTTGACTTAAAATTTGTGACAATTGCATTTCTCCCCAGATCCCTCTAGTTTTAACATTTGATAAAACTTTCTTTAAATCGCCTACGCCACTAGCAAGATCTTTCATTTCACCTAGTCCTTGTTCAACTTTTGATAAATTATCTTGAACTAATTTAAATGACTGATTAAGTCGATTATTAAGAGTAGTATCTAGTTTTTCATCTACGGTTTTTCTCATTTCATCAATTTTTTTACTATTTTCAGTTTGAAGTTTTTCCATTGATTCCGTGAGAGTTGTTCTAATGGAGTTTAAATATAATTCTATTTTATTTGTATTTTCTTTAACACTTAAATTTACATCTTTATTGTTTTCTCTTAAGGTATTTGTTAATATTCCTAATTTTTCACTAGTTAAGGTATTAAAGTTTTGAAAACAATTATTCATATTATCACTAATGCCTTTTTGGATGTTTGTTAATTTATTATCAAGTTCAACTCGTAAATTGCTGATTTCATCTTTTACAGTCTTTTCAACATGGTTAAAATCATCAGTATGATCTATCTTTTTTGATTTAGTTAAGTTTATGAGGACTAAAATAATAGCAACAACTAATAAAATAATGATACTGATTTCTAAAATTATATTAATCATTTTGGTACCTTCCTTATATTAAAAATCACTCTTGAGTATTCAAGAGATTTTACTATTAATAATTAGATGAAAATATAAAATCATTATTAACTTCATACTCATTTGTAATTATATCATATTATTTTTTTATTTAACGCTTGTAACTTTATTTTTTTATGAAAAAAAGAAGCAAATGCTTCTTTAACAAATGCTTCCCTTATTTTATTAATGTAAATTCACAATTACCACTAGTAATGTCCCCAGTTAATTTTAGATAATCACCAACATTTACATCACTATAAAAATCAAGATATGGATTTTGACTGAAAATCATAATAAAGTAATCGCATTCTTCAAATGCACAAGTAACATTAAGATCCTTCTTACCGGTTACTTTATAGTTATCACCATCTTTTGTAATTTCCACAATATAATAATAAATATATGCACTATCTCGATCTAAAGCATCATATGAATAAAGTAATGCCCCTTTAGAATAAACACTATCAGACCAAACACCACTGTTATATGAAACAACTTTAATATAGCCCGTAGGAAGTGGAACTGGATGTTCAACTTCTACTTCTTTAGTGTATTCAATATTATTAAATTCGCAAAGAGTTTTTTCACAAATTTGTGAAATAAGTTTTGTTCCTGCATATTTATAATGTAAATTATCACTTAAATATAAATTATAATTATCTTCCATTATATATTCATCAAGTGGAATAACCCCTAAATTATGTTTACTTGCAAATTCTCTAATAGCTTTATTATACGCTACTCGATTTGTGTCAGTATATTGCATACCCGTAAAGGCAGAATAACCTAATGTACAAACATAAACTTGGGCAATACATAATTTGGATATTTTTGCGATAATGGTTTCATAGGCTTCAATAAACGCTTCAGGTGTATATCCTGAGCATACATCGTTAGTACCAAGATATATGATAATGATATCAGGTTCACCATTTTCAATTAAAGTGTTTATTCTGGCATCACTACAGCCAGCACTTTCACCAGTACCTACTGCGGTTGAACCACTCCATGAATTGTTAATGCCAAGTACCATATTAGTGTTAGTAATTAATTGAGCCCACCATGTTTTATCTACTGTTTTAACATCTGGACAATAAGTTGGATAATAGTATCTTCCTTCTTGTGAGTAATAACTATTCATTGATGAGTTAGCACTATAGAAAGTTGAAATACTATCACCTAAAATTGAAATTTTTTTGCCCACAAGTTCACTATATTTAAAATCTTTTACTTGGGCTGTGTAAGTAGCTGTATAAATAACATCTTCTGTAACTTCTTTTAATTCCTTATCCCAACCATTAAAAGTATATGTTGCTTTTAAATCATCTTCTCTTGTTGGATTACTTGGAGCAACAGGCTTTGTACCATATTCAACAGTTTCTTCTTTTAATATAGTTTTATCAAAGTTTACAAATTTATAAGTATATTTTCTTTTTGTTTCTTTAAATAAAGCGGTATAAACTATATCCTCTGTAGCTTCTTTTATTTCCTTATCCCAACCAGTAAATTCATAAGCATATTCACTAGTTGATGGTTTAGTAGGTGCAGTAGGTGCAACTGGTAATACACCATATTCAACAGTTTCTTCTTTTAACACTGTTCCATCATAGTTTACAAATTTACAAGTGTATTTTCTTTTTGTTTCTTTAAATAAAGCGGTATAAACTGTATCCTCTGTAGCTTCTTTTATTTCCTTATCCCAACCAGTAAATTCATAAGCATATTCACTAGTTGATGGTTTAGTAGGTGCAGTAGGTGCAACTGGTAATACACCATATTCAACAGTTTCTTCTTTTAACACTGTTCCATCATAGTTTACAAATTTACAAGTGTATTTTCTTTTTGTTTCTTTAAATAAAGCGGTATAAACTGTATCCTCTGTAGCTTCTTTTATTTCCTTATCCCAACCAGTAAATTCATAAGCATATTCACTAGTTGATGGTTTAGTAGGTGCAGTAGGTGCAACTGGTAATACGCCATATTCAACAGTTTCTTCTTTTAATATACTTTCATCATAGTTTACAAATTTATAAGTATATTTTCTTTTTGTTTCTTTATATTGAGCAGTAAATACAGTGTTTTCTTCTAGTACTCCTACTTCTTTATCCCAACCAATAAATTCATAAGTAAATTCTGCGGTACTTTCCTTTGTTGGATTTGTTGGTAGTTTAATTTCACTACCTTTTTTGCCTTTGGCTTCTAATAATACAGTTCCATCATCATCGACAAACTTATAAGTGCATTCTGAACTACAACTTACTAAAATAATGCCAAGTGATAAAATCATCAATAATGCAAATACTTTTTTCATTTTCTTTTTCCTTCTTTCACAATAATTTAAAAACTTTTTATTTCGCAACTATTTTAACACATTATGCGATTTAATTCAACACATAAAATAATGATTTTTTTTCATTTTTTACCAATATACCTTAAAACTTTATTTTTATCCTCAAATACTCCTTTTTAACAATTTTTATCATCTATTTTTTTTAAAAATTGATAAATGAATATTACCTTTACATAAATTGTTGATATGAGTACTAAGTATTAAAATATCCGTAAAATACCAACATTCATTAGCCATAATCTAATACGTGCTAATTATCTTTAATATAGAAAAAACAACATTTTTCATCATTGCAATTTTAAATCCTAAAGTTATACCATAAACTAGTAACAATCAAAAATGTTTAATTTTTAACTAACTGAAGATTTTTTCATATTTTACTAGCATTTTAGTATTTCTTTTTTATAGAGCAGCTGGGCACATATAAAAAGCTTCATCATTTTTATGATTGTGATAATATTCCACGTCACACGCTGGTGAATATTTTAAGCAATTAGCTAATTTTGTTTCATAATCAGGGGTTTCAATTCCTAATTTATCATTAATTTGTTTTATTAAAACTTCTCTTGAAAGATTATATCGATTAAATGGACTTGTTTGAGTAAGATATTCTTTAGCATTTTCTAATGAAAATCTCGAATCACCCTTAACCGCGAAATAGGCATATTGAAGAAGAGTGGTGCTTGCACTATTTTTTCCATATTTTTCGATTGCTTCTAGTACAATTGATTTTGCGAATTCTTCATCTTTAGAAGTTCCTATGCCCTTTAAACAAGCATGGGCATAAAAGCCATACGCACATAAACTTTTTGGTAAACCATTTTTTACTAGTTCATATGCTTTTTTATAACATTTAAAAGCATTTTTTTCATCGTTTGTAATTTCATAATATCTACCTAAAAAAGCTACATTATTTGATGAAGTTTTATCAAGATTATACAAAGCAAAAAAGAATTCTTTAGCTTTTTTATAATTAACAGGAAATTTATTTTCACCATATAAATAGTATTGTCCCAAAGAAGCATATAAAGTTGCATCAATAGAAGAAAGCGGTAATTTTTGAAAATCTTTATAAAGTGGATATAGGGTACTAGGATCTTTAATGATGCCATTTAGGGATAATAAATACCTGGATTTTGGCAAATATTTTTCAAAATGAGATATTTGATATTCTTCGACAATTTCATCATAATCATAATTTAATTTTCTCATCGTTTCAGCTTTTAATAAATGACCAAAAAATACATCATTGTGAGTTGCAATAGCTAAAAACTCATCAATCAATTTTAAACTTTCTTCATTTTGATGTAAGTCTTGATTTATATTACAAATGCATAATAATAATTTAAATTCTTTTGATAAATTATATGCTTTTAAATAATATTTTTTTATTTGCTTTAGTGCTTCTATGTCTTTATTGTATAAAAAAATCTGTTGAGCAATCCATTTGTAGATTTCTTCTTCAGGAAATTTATCTTTTAAAAGTAAAGCTGCTTCTTCAATTTTCTCATAATCACCACAAATACTGTATATCGTGACAAGACTGTTTACATATTCCATTTTTTCTACCATATCTTTATGTTTTTCAACAATCTCAATTGCTTTATCAGTTTCATGATGGTATACTAAACTTCTTATGTATATGTTACCCGCAAAGTATGTTAACGGTTCTAATTTTACGGCTTCTTCACAAAGTTTAATAGCTTCTTCTAAATCTTTTTCATTGTGATATTCACAATACATTTCTAATTTGACTCCTGCCATTAAAATAAGATATTGCTCATTTTCCCCAGTTCTTTTACGAATTTCTTCAATTTTACTTTTTGCTTTATCATATTGTCGGTTTTCCGTGTAAGCACTTGCTTCTATAGCATGCCAATATGGATTAAATGTTTTATCATTCTTTCTTTCAAAATCAATAATTTTATTAATATATGATATTCCCTCTTCTAGGTGACTACCATCTAAACGAAAGCAAGTCTTTCCCATTGCTTCATAATATTCAAGTTTTAAACTTTGATAATCAATTTCAGGGTTAGTTCCAGCTTTATAGGCTTCGTTTGGTTCATCCAATTTTGAATATACAATGCAAAGCATGGTTAAAGCCTTTCCCTTATATTTTCCATCCATATCGATTACCTTGGTTAATTCATCAATTGTTTGGTTAGAATATTTCTCTAAATATAAAGTTTTAATATACGCATGCATATAAAGCAATTCCTCATCAGATGGGAATTTTACTAGTAATTTTTCTATACAATCTACTGCTTCTTGAAATTTTTCTTTTTCAAATAATTTAATAATTTTTTGATTGTCAGTTATTTTCATAATTTTCTCCTTTTTTATTAATGCTTTAACTTTAAAGTTTTAATAGTACAAAAAATTAAACTTTAATGATTCAAGTTTTATCAATCAGTTATTAGAAAAAGGATCTTTAGTCATTTACTACTTTTATTTATGCAACTACAAAAGTCATACTTAAAAGATAAAGTAAAATAAACAAATTCTTTTTAATATATTTATTTTACCACTTTTTGACTGTTTTTCTTTTTGTTATGCATTTTTTTATTATTCATTAATCATAATTTAAGATAAATTATTTTTATCATTGTTAATTAGGGTAAGTATTATTTATTATTTTCCGTAATTTTCTAATAAAAGATATACTCAAAATAAAGGCAACAAAAATTATCAAAAAACTTGTTGCAATATTTAACGATATTAATTCATTTTTTTAAAGACATTTATTAATGGTATACCAATATTTTGAGCCATTGAATAACAAAGCTTTTTGTCTTTTTCAAAATATTCTTTTGCTTTTTCTTTAGAAAGGTTATTCTTAATAATTTCTTCAATTGACATTATAATTCCACTCGCAAAAAAAGTAATATAGGATGTACGAATAGCCGATTCTGGAATCTTTACAT
>CAVJDT010000040.1:0-16259 GCA_963648435.1 Bacillota bacterium | reverse complement strand
TAAAGCATTATGACCATTTTGTTAATTTCTTAGTACAACAACTGTAAAAGAAGGGTTGTTATATTATTATTTAATAATAGTAAACAAATAGAAAAATAGTATAATCTTTTTGACAAAAATATACAAATAGTGTATAATAGTCAAGGTTTAAAGAAGCTAGTAGGATAAGAACCACAAACTTTGTTCTTAAACTAATAGCTTTTTCTTATTGAGAGGTGACACAATGAAAATAAAAAATATTGCAATTATAGCTCATGTTGACCATGGAAAAACAACATTAGTAGATACTCTTCTTTCTTCATCTTCAACATTTAGATCAAATGAACAAGTTGCAGAAAGAGCAATGGATTCTAATGATATTGAAAGAGAAAGAGGAATAACAATTCTTGCTAAAACCACCGCAATCAATTATAAAGGGTATAAGATTAACATTTTAGATACTCCAGGTCATGCTGATTTCAGTGGTGAAGTAGAAAGAATAATGGGGATGGTTGATGGAGTATTACTTGTTGTTGATGCATATGAAGGAACAATGCCCCAAACAAGGTTTGTATTGCAAAAAGCCTTAGAACATCATTTAAAACCAATTGTTGTAATCAATAAAATAGACCGTGAAGCTGCTCGTCCACTTGAAGTAGTAGATGAAGTAATTGATTTATTCATTGAACTTGGGGCTGATGATGATCAACTAGAATTCCCTGTTGTTTATGTTTCCGCAATCCAAGATACATCAAGTTTGTCTCCTGATATTACCACACAAAAACCTGGCATGGAAGTACTACTTGATATGATTCTAAGTGAAATTCCTGATCCTGATATTGAACTTGATAAACCATTTAGATTTCAACCAGCTCTTCTTGACTATAATGAATATGTAGGTCGTATTGGAATTGGCCGTGTAGTAAGTGGTAAAGTAAAAGTAAATCAAAATGTATCCTGTATTAGAATTGATAAGTCAATTAAACAATTCAGAATACAAAAATTATTCTCATTTATGGGACTAAAACGTATTGAAGTAGAAGAAGCTGAAGCCGGTGATATTATTGCAATTGCGGGGTTACCTGATATATATGTTGGTGAAACAGTTTGCGAAGTAGGTTGTGATGAGGCTTTACCTTTAATTAAAGTAGGTGAGCCAACCGTCCAAATGAATTTTGGTACTAACACTAGTCCAATGAGTGGACTTGAAGGTGAGTTTGTAACTGCTCGTAAAATAGAAGAAAGATTATACCGTGAAACCCAAAAAGATGTAAGTTTAAGAGTAGAACGTATAGGAAATAAAGAAGAATGGATTGTATCTGGTCGAGGAGAACTACATTTATCAATATTGATTGAAAATATGCGCCGTGAAGGTTATGAATTCCAAGTATCTAAACCACGGGTTATTTTAAAGGAAATTGATGGAGAAACATGCGAACCATATGAATTTGTTCAAGTAGATGTCCCTGATGAATATATAGGACCTGCTATTGAAATGTTAGGTAGTAGAAGAGGAATTCTTGACACAATGTCAAGTCATGAAGGACAAACAAGATTAATTTATCATATGCCTTCAAAAGGATTAATAGGCTTTATGAATGAGTTTTTAAGTGTAACTCATGGCTATGGTATTATTAATCACTATTTCTTAGATTATAGAAAGATTACTCCTGATGCCTTCATGGGACGTAAACTTGGGGTTTTAGTATCATTTAACTCAGGTATGGCTACAGCTTATGCTTGTGGTGGAATTGAAGATCGTGGAGAACTCTTTATTGAACCTGGTACAACCGTATATGAAGGTATGATTGTTGGTGAATGTAACCGTGAAGAAGATTTGGCAGTTAATATTACTAGAGAAAAACAACAAACCAACCAAAGAAGTTCAACCAAAGATACAACAGTTGTTTTGAAAAAACCAAGAGTATTAACTCTTGAAAACTATCTAGATTTTATCGATGATGATGAATTAGTAGAAATAACACCAAAAAGTATAAGATTACGTAAACGTATTTTAGATACAGTTGAAAGAAAGAAATTTGATAGCACAAAACCAAGTAAACACTAGGTGATATATATGTTACATGATCAACATTGTCACACAAAATATTCACTAGATTCACAAGCTAGTCTTGAAGAGTATTACAAAATATGTAGTAAATATAATTGTAAATACTTTGTTACTACTGAACATATAGACTTTAATTGTGTTTGTAATAATCAAGATTGGACTGTTGATTATCAAAAACTAAAAAAAGAATTAATGGAATTATATAAAAAATATCCTAGTTGTACTCCACTTTTAGGTGTTGAACTAGGATATAGAAATGAATATATATCTAAAATGCAAGATGTAATAAATGCTAATTCCTTTGATGTTGTTAATTTAAGTATTCATGATAATGGCATCTATGATTATTATGAACAAAAAGGCTTTATCAAAGAAGGTATTCCTAAAATGTTAAAAACATACTTTAATAATATTTTAGATGCTCTCAATAACTTTAGTGATTTTGACGTTTTAAGTCATTTTGATTTTGGATTTAAAACAGCTTATTTATTAGATAATGCAGTTACAATTAATACGTATGAAAAAGAAGTTAAAACTATTTTTAAAATATTAATTGAAAAAGATAAAACTCTTGAAATTAATATGAAAGTAGAAAATATGATTGATCATAACCATCTTAATACAATTCTTGATTGGTACTATGAAGAAGGGGGAAGAAACATAACACTTTCTTCAGATAGCCATAATGAAGAAGCTTATGAAAAATATTATCAAACAAAAAATGAGTATATAACCATCTTAAAGCAACATGGGTTTAATAAATTATCTTATTTTATAAAAAGAAAACATTATACATATGATATTTAAGGACTTATAAAAGAGTCCTTTTCTTTTCATATATATGGGGTATATGCATTATAGATAAAAACTTTTTAAAAGTATGATATAATAAACATAAACATTTAATATGATAAAATATATTGGAGGTATTAGTGGATATGACTGAAAAAGAATTTAGAAAACTTGTTAGTGAACAAGAAGTAACAAAAACTCAAAAAGAAAAAATACAAGAAAAGTTTGATCATATAAAAAATATTTTAGATAAACATCAAAATTACTACAAACTAATAGACTATTTTAAGGCTGGAAGCTTCGCTAAAGGGACAATGCTAAATAGTAATAATAGTTATGATATGGCTGTAGTAGTAGAACCAGTAGTTAAGAAAATATTTTCATTAACAAACAAAGTAATAACAAATGCAATTATTAATGCAATTATTTGTGAAATCTCAGAAATTACAAAATATAGTGATATCAAGTTTGATGAATCAAAGAATGTGATAACATTTAAACTAGATGAAGATACTATCAACATAATAGTTTACTATAAAGATATAAATGGTATTGAAGATTTACCTACCATCTACCTTAGTGAAAACGAAAAGAAACGTATTCAATTTGTAGAACTTGCTAATCGAGATTACACATATTTTAGAAATACTGTTCAAATTATTAAATATTATCGTGATGAACAAAAAGTAAATCAAATATCAGGATACATTCTAGAAGTATTACTTTACTATTCATTAAGAGAATATTGCTTTGATACAAGATATGAAGACTATCTAAATGCTTTTCTAAAAGGATTAGATGACTTTATAGGTGGTAAAAAGATTGAAGTCTATGATAAAATGTATCAAGAATTAAATGTTACAAAACAAGAAATAACGAAGAAAAGTTTCATGGTAGTTGATGTTGCGACGGGAACAATTAATTTAAGTGAAGATGTTAATGAAATAAAAATAGGAGATTACCGTAAACTTAAAAAAGCTATATCAAAACTTGTTGATACAAAATCAGTTAAAGATCTAGGTACTGGCCCTGTAAAATTAAACGTAACCCCTATTAAAAATAGTGATGGCACATATAGTTGGAACTACAAAATAGAAGACACCACAATTACTGGTGGTGGTGGTAACTACACAAATTCAGATGAAGACACATATACAGCTATTTACAAAGCAATGTTAAAAGGTCTAAAAGCAATTATTGATAATAACTTAAACCGTAAGCAGGTTGAAATTATTTCACCTAAAGTAGATGCACTTACAAGTGATAATGGGCTATCTAATGAAAATAATGCAAGGCGTAAAAATGTATTAGCATTTATTGAGAATAATCAAATTAAGATTACCAAATAATATATATATGAAAAAAATATACAAATTACTTTATTAACATAACAAAATATGCTATAATAAATTGATATTTAAAAATGTCAGGAGAGTGAAAAATATGGGAAGAGCACATGAAGTTCGTGCTGCATCAATGGCAAAAACTGCTGCCGCAAAATCTAAACTTAACAACAAATGGAGTCGTATTATTTATATGGCTGCGAAGAGTGGAGTACCTGATCCTGATCTAAATCAAAGCTTAAAGAAAGAAATTGAAAAGGCAAAAAAAGAACAAGTAACTGCTGATGTTATCAAAAGAGCAATAGACAAAGCTAAAGGTGCGAATATGGAATCATATTCTGAACTACAACTTGAAGGCTTTGGCCCTGGTAATTCAATGGTTGTTGTTGAATGCTTATCAGATAATTCAAATCGTACACAAACAGCTGTAAAGGTTGCTTTACAAAGAACTGGTGGTAAGATTGCTAGTAGTGGTAATGTTACACATAGTTTTACTCATAATGCTGTATTTAGTACTTCTGAACTTAGTGAAGATGAATTACTTGAGACTTTATTAATGGCTGACTGTGATGTTAGTGATACTAAGGTTGAAGATGGCGTTGTTACTGTTTATGCTCCAAGCACCGAATATGCAAAAATGAGAGCTGCTATTTTTGAAGCATATCCAGATGTTAATTTAATTGAAGACACAATTGCATGGGTTCCAATGAATTGGGTTCAACTTGAAAGTGATAAGCAAATGGAACAATTTAAACGTCTTTTAGATTTATTAGCTGAAGAAGAAGATGTTCAAGAAGTATTCCATAACGTAGAAGGCGTTGACGAAGACGAAGAATAATAAAACTCCCCTTTCGAGAAATCTTAAGGGGATTTTTAAATAATATTATTAAGCATTTTAGTTGCCAATAATCCAAGAATTTGGTATAATATTAATGCATTTGATTGTGCAGGTATAGTATAACGGCTATTATACCGCCTTGCCATGGCGAAGATGCCGGTTCGATTCCGGTTACCTGCTCCAAAAAAAATTAATGATTTGATACATATTGTATTAAATCTTTTTTTTGCAAAAAAAGGGTGATTTTTTCACCCTATAAAAGTTATAATTAAATATTATTTAACTACTTGAGGATTACATAAACTATAATCAATGTAATCTTTTTTCTTTTCTTTTGACACAGGCCAAATATTATCTTTTGGATATCCAAGTACAAGTGCAGCCACAACAAGATATTCGTCATCTTTATCAATCATCTCTTTTATTTTCTTTCCTTCATCTGTACTTAAAATATTTTTTAAACAATTTATCCAACAAGAACCAATGCCAAGACTACGACTAGCAAGCATCATATTACCAAGAATTAAACTTCCATCTTGAAAAGGACATGGTGTATTCTTTTTCGCAAGTACCATTATAATATAAGGTGCACCATAAAATGGATCGGTTTTACGTGGTGAAATTGATGCCCCAATTCTTCTTAGTTCATTTTGAATAGTAGGGTCAGTCACCAAAAATATTTTACCTGATTGCATATTCATTGCACTAGCAGCGTTAGCACCTGCTTGTAAAATTAATTCCATGTCTTCTTTAGAAATTTCTTTAGATTCAAAACTTCTAATGCTGCGACGATTAGCAATAGTATTTAAAGTTTCATTCATAATTATCACCTCAATGATAATTATAGCACACTTTAGAAAAAATGTAAATGCATCTAAATAATTATTCAGTTTACTTTAAAAAAAACAGATAATTTGTTATAATATAGCTATAGGTGATATAAATGGTAAAAATTGAAAACATCACATTTGAAGAAAAATCAAGAATTATTGCTATATCTGATATTCATGGACAAATTGATATTTTAAAAAAATTACTTGAAAAAGTCTCATACAAACCTCAAAAAGATTATCTTATGTTACTTGGGGACTTTGCACAAAAAGGTAAATACCCATTAAAAACATTACGATATATTATTGAACTATCTAAAATAAACAAAGTTTATGCATTACTAGGCAATTGTGACCATGGCAATTTTAAATTGTTTAAAAAAGAATATTTAAATACAGATTTTAAAGAACTAATAAATTGTCCCCATACATTACTTTATGACATGTATCAAGAATATAAACAATTTAATCCAAAGTTTGATCAAACAAATTTGGATAGTTTACAAGACGATATGAAAAAGTATTTTACAAATGAACTAATTTTTTTAGAAAATTTACCTTATATAATTGAAAGCAAAGACTTAATTTTTGTTCATGCAGGGCTTGATAAAATAGAAGATTATCATAATAGCTTTTATCGAAGCGTTTTTATGAAAAGATATTTTTTGAATGAAGGTCACTTAGCCCACAAAATGGTAATTTGTGGACATTTTCCAGTCACAATATATAAAAAAGACGAATTTAATGATAACATAATAATTGATTATCAAAAACAAATTATCTCTATTGATGGTGGTTTAGTCGTAAAAGATGGTGGACAACTTAATGCTTTAATAATAAATAAAAATAAAACAAATTATCAATATGAAACAACATTTGAAGATGGGCTTTTGCAAGTAATAACTAAAAAAGAAAGCATTGAAAATAAACGTGGTAAAGGTGCTTGTTGGCCTAATTTTAATTTAATGGTATTAGAAAAGGGGGAATACTTTTCTAAAATCATATTAACAGACACTAATGAAATAACATTTATTAAAAATGAATATTTATGCGAAAACAACACCAAAGCATATGATGATTGCCCCGCATCAATATTAGGTGTTCCTAAAGGAGTAATGGTAGGGATTATAAATAACAAATGTAAAGGATATGTTTTAATTAAATACCAAGGTAAACAAGGTTGGGTAAAAAAGGAAGTAATAGAAGGAGAAGAAAATGAAAAAATTAATTAGATTAGGATTTTTAATGGTAGTGTGTACTTGCTTACTAATGACAAGTTGTGAAAAAAAGCACACTCATGAATTTAGTGAATGGCAAACTTTGATTGTCACAACGTGTACAACAGATGGTGAAGAATATCGCAATTGTTCATGTGGAGAAGTAGAAATAAGAACGGTTAAAGCAACAGGGCATCATGAAGATGAAAATAGCTGTGCTGAGCCAGTGATATGTGTTAATTGTGGTGTCAAAATAAAAGATAAATCAGATAACCATAAATTCACAAAATGGCAAATAACTAAAGAACCAACATGTACAACAACTGGTTCGCGCACCCACACATGTACAGTATGCAATGTTACAAGAAATGAAATAATTAATGCTTTAAATCATAATTATGGCGAATGGCAGATAACCAAAGAACCATCATGTAGTAGCTTCGGCGAACAAAAAAGTGTTTGTTCAAATTGTAAAGAAGTGCTAAAAGAAAGTATAGCAAAATTACCTCATAATTATGGTGAATGGCAAATAACCAAAGAACCATCATGTATTTATGAAGGAACCAAAAAACATATATGTACAGAGTGTAGTGCAGTTGAAATTGAAGTAATCCCAATGGTTGACCATAAATTTACAGAATGGCAAGTAACTAAAGAAGTATCGTGTGATCATTATGGAGTAAGTGAGCGTAAATGTACAATTTGTAATTTAATAGAAGAAAAAAATGATGGAATGAATGAACATAATTATGAAAATAATATATGTACTAAATGTGGTCATTCTAAAGAAGTAAATGCAAAACTAGAAGATATATTAAATAAAATTAATCTTGTAATTGATAAGTCAAAAGGACTTGACTTACCTAATTCAATAGATGATGTTACAATTACTTGGAAGAGTTTAAATCCTAGAGTTATAACAAATGAAGGCTATATTTATGTTGATGCAAAAGGACAAACCGCAGTACTAGTAGCTAGAGTAGAAGAAAATGGAATCGCAGTAGAAAAGACATTTATCTTAACAATTCCTACAATGGATAAAAACAATGTAGATTATTGTTGGCGAACTCACTATGGCAAAAAAATACAAGACCAAACCGCGAGCGACATAGCCTTAATAACGAGTAGTTATGGAGGATGTCAACTTCTAAAATATGTTTCTTCAAATCCTGATGTAATTAGTGATACTGGTATAGTAAATCAACAAATATATGAACAAACTGTAACTATTACTGCTTATTTATTATATGATGGAATTATCGGAACGTATGAACGTGAAATTACAGTTCTTGGGTTTGGTGAAATCCAACGTGCTGAAAAAATACGTGAATGGGTACCAGGAGAAGTAGAAAAACTTTTAAAAGGTGAAATTAAAACTTTACCTACAACCCACGAAAAATATGGTGGCACTATTAGCTGGTTTTCATATGAACCCGGTGTAATCGCAGGAAATGGAATTTTTGTAAAACCACTTACACCTAAAGACTTTACAATTCAATGTACAATTATTTGTGGTGCAATTACACGTGAATTAGAGTTTAATTTAGAAAGCGTGGGCGGAAATACAACAAGATTTGAACAAATCGCAGAATGGATGAAAGGCCAAATTCCATCATACATTATGGGAACAAAAAACTTTGTTAACGATGATGATTCCTTGAATTATCAAATTCGTACTAATGATGGTGGTGTCCTAAATTTAATTGATGGTACAACTCCACTCGTTGATCGTTCAATGTTAATAGATGTTACTAAAAACACATGGAAAAATAAATTCTGGGGTTCTGTTTATTTAGGTTTAGTTTATCACCCAACCCTTACCCAAGAGATATTAGATAAAATGTTATATACCGGTTATCAACTACCAAATGAACAACAAATATTATGGATAACAGTTCATGAAAGTGGAATGCCAAGAGCTAATAACGATGCCTTATTACTTGCTCAAGTTCAAATGGATACCGCGAATGGATTGCGTAATCGTGAAGCTTCTTGGAACTATCAAGTAGATGAAAATAAAATTTATCAAAGTTTTGAAGATGAAGTAATTTGTTGGCATGCGGGGGACGGTACTTTAACAGTTGGTAATGGTAATAATAGCAGTATTGGTATTGAAATGTGTATTAATGAAGATGGTAATTATGATGGTGCTATGCATATGGATGCCAAATTAATTGCTTCATTATTACATAAATATAATTTATCATTAATAAATGTAAAACGTCACTTTGACTGGTCTGGTAAAATTTGTCCTAACTATATGATTACTCAAGGTAGATGGCTTGAATTCTTAAATTATGTAGACAAAGAATATACCGCGATGTCACTTTTAAAAGATGCCAAAGTATCCTGGACAGTTACAACTGATGATAATGATAATACCGAAGAAGTATTAAACACTTACTTTATTAAAGGTGGAAGTACTTTATGGTATAGTAAAGCAGTTAGACATGAAGTAACTCTTCATATAACAATGACCGTAGAAATAGATGGTGAAATTTTAACTCAATCAAATGATTTAGTATTATTACCAAATTAATAAAAGGAGTAAACGATGTTAGATAAATATTTGAGAATTAACAAAGAAGTAGAAGAAGCTATTAAACAAAACAAACCAGTGGTCGCGTTAGAGTCAACAATTATTTCTCATGGTATGCCATATCCTAAAAATTATGAAACCGCGTTAAACTGTGAAAAAATAATTAGAGAAGAAGGTGCTATCCCCGCAACCATCGCGATAATAGATGGTCAAATGGTAGTTGGTTTAACCAATGAAGAAATTAAAAAACTTGCACAAGATGGTCAAAATGCCATTAAAACTTCAAGAAGAGATATCCCCGTTATTATATCTCAAAAGAAAACAGGAGCAACCACAGTTAGTGCAACAATGTTTATCGCAAGTCTTGTGGGAATTTTCATTTTTGCAACAGGTGGAATTGGCGGAGTACATCGTGGTGTAAATGAAACAATGGATATTTCTGCTGATTTAGAAGAACTAGCAATTACTAATGTGTGTGTAGTTTGTGCTGGTGCGAAAGCCATTTTAGATTTACCAAGGACAATGGAATATCTAGAAACCAAAGGAGTTCCAGTTATTGGTTATCAAACGGAAACATTACCGGCCTTTTATACAAGAAAAAGTAATTGTAAAGTAAACTATCAACTTAATACACCAGAAGAAATTGTCAGTATGCTTAAGGCTAAATGGAAAATTGGGTTAAATGGCGGAGTGCTTGTTACTAATCCTATCAATGAAGAAGATTCATTAGATGAAGAATTGATGAATAAAGCCATTGACCAAGCAATCACAAGAATGAATGAACTTGGAATAAAAGGAAAAGATACAACCCCTTATCTACTTAAAACAATTGTGAAATTAACAAATGGCAAAAGTCTAGAATCAAATATTAAACTTGTTTATAATAATTGCAAGTTAGCTTCAAAACTTGCGGTAAAATACTGGCAATGAAAAAAATTATAATTGCATATCGCCATTTAATAATTTTAATTTGGTTAATTCTTATATTATTAATATTTAAAATAACAACGAACTTTAAATTCAAAAATGGTTCATCACTAGTTTTTATTGGTTTAATAATTATTGTTCCTTTAATTATATATACATATTCTTTCATAAATATTAAGAAAAATAAAGAAATAGTTAAAACGAACAAAGACGGATATTATCAAATAATTTTAAAAGACTTAGAAAAAGGTAATTTTCAAACAAACTTTTTAGATAAATTATCAAACCTCAATTTAAAATATCTTTGTAATCATTTAGATGTACTAATTGTAAAAATTATAAATCATAATCAAACAATTTTAAAAGTTACTTTTAATCAAAACCAAGCAACTTTAGAAATAATAGATACACAAATCATTTATCACTTTTACTATAGTCATATTATAGATGAATTTACAAAATATGATATTCGTAATTTTGAATACAAAGAGCCTACTGTTTTATATTCTAAAATATTGGAAAAAATAAATTTTCTAATTAATAAAGAATATATATACACATATACTAAAAAACAAATGTCATTAATGACAACTGATAATGTAGAAGTATATAGTGTTAAAGTCAATAAGAAATTATTTCAAAAAGAAAATAAAAATCATAAAACCATTACATTATAAAAAAGTCTCCAAATGGGGACTTTTAATTTGGCCTATATTCTTCTAAAAAGATAGTATATATATAATCAATACCTAGTTCACAAGTAATTAAGGCATTAATAGGGTCATTAATATTGTAACTGCCAATTTTTAATCTACTTTCATGACACATATCCACAAGGTCTTTAGATAACTTCATTTGGGGTAGAGTTATATCAAGGTGATATTTCATTGCATCAAAAAATAAATGATCAGAAAAACTTAAAGAACGTAATTCTAGTAAAATATCAAAATCTAAGTTGCGAATAAACTTTAGATACTTAATATCTGTAGAAATAATTTTTACCTTTTTTACCATATTAAGATTTTTAATTTCCTCAAATAATTGCGTTAATTCATGCTTTCCAATTGGGGGATGTAATTCAATACATGCTAGTTTACGGTATCTATCACATAATAATAAAAAATCTTTGAGAGTAGACATGTAACATAAATTATTGCTTCCAAGAGGAATTTGTTTTAAGTCTATATAATTAGTTAAACTTATATGTATTTTTTGTTTTGTTAATTTCTTTAAATCACGATATCTAGATGTGACAATCACTCGGTCCTTTGTAAATCTTACATCACATTTAACCCCTAAATACATTCTATTACAACTAGCCATGAATGCTGCGTAACTATTGTCCGGCTCTAAATATCCACAACCACCATCACTGATTAACCTAGTGTTTTTGCTATCTACTTTTATAATGTCCATAGATTTATACCTCATAAAGTAGATATATTATATCATAATTAATAATATAAAAAAGGGAGATTGCTTTTTGATTTATTTTGTTATTCATAAATGGTATAATAGAAAAAGAGGTAGTAATATGGTTAAGAAATATAAAAGAAATAGTGAATATAGTTATTCTTTAGGGACAACCCTAACATTTGAATTATTAAACGCAAAACCAAATATGGTCACAAAAATTTACCTTCATCCAGATTTCAAACATGATGAAACATACGATAAGTTAATTTCTTTATGTAATAAACATAACATTATATATGAAGTAAGCATTAAACCATTTAATATTTTATCGGATAAAGAAAATTGTTATGTTATTGGTGAATTTAAAAAATATGATTCAACAATAGAAAATAACAATCATGTGGTTTTAGTTAACCCATCAGATGCTGGAAATATGGGAACTATTATGCGTAGCTCATTAGGCTTTGGAATAAAAAATCTAATCATTATTTCCCCTGCGGTTGATCACTTCAATCCTAAAGTAATTAGAAGTTCAATGGGAGCAATATTTAGAATGAATGTAAAATACTATGATAACTTTAATGAGTATATTAAAGAATATCCTAATCAAGATATATATACTTTAATGTTACAAGCTAAGCAAAGTTTAGTTGAAGTACAAAAAGCAAAAAAACACTTTTCACTTGTATTTGGAAATGAGGCAACAGGACTTCCTCGTGAATTTTTACAAATAGGAACTCCAGTAATTATTAAACATTCTCATGCAATTGATAGTTTAAATCTACCTATTGCGGTGAGTATAACACTATATGAGTTTACTAAAAAATACTTTAACTAGAGGTAAAAGTATGCGGCTAGATAAATTTTTAAGTATATTAGGAATCGGCACAAGAAGTGAAGTCAAGAAATACATTAAAAAAGGAATTGTTAAAGTAAATAACGAAATAATAAAGGATGATGGTTATATCATTGATGAAAATGTAGATAGGGTAGTATATAATAATCAAGAAGTGACTTATCAAAAATATCATTATTATATGCTTAATAAACCTGCAGGTTATGTTACATCAACTAAAGATAAAGAAGTTACCGTTATGTCACTAATTAAAGAATTCCCTAAGTTTAAACTAAGTCCAGTTGGTAGACTCGATAAAGATACAGAAGGGTTACTAATAATTACTGATGATGGTGAATTAATTCATGAACTTACTTCTCCCAAAAAACATATACCAAAAACCTATTATGTTGAAACTCTTGAAAGCATCACCAATAATGATGTGAAGATACTTGAAGAAGGTGTAACCTTAGATGATGGGTATCAGACACTACCTTGTAAAATAATTAAAAAAAATGATAGGATAATATATCTTACAATTTACGAAGGTAAATATCACCAAGTTAAAAGAATGCTAGAAGCTATAAACAATAAAGTAACATACTTAAAGCGTGTTAAAATGAACAACCTTGAACTTGATGAAACCCTTAAAAAAGGTGAGTATAGGCAACTTTCAAACGAAGAATTAAAACAATTAATTAAATCATAAAAGGACAAAAGCATATCCAGTTAGTCTATTGGATATGCTTTATTCAAATTATTTTTGACTACAATATAGTCAGTCGTATAATTATTTATATATATATTACTATGCCCTAAATATGTGATGCCATGACTTAGATAGTTGTTGATGTCATTATATGTTTGTTTATAATTAAATGGTAATAATTTTTTCTTCACCAATTTTTTAAACAAATATAGTCGTTCATTAAATAGTTGAATTTGAGTGTCACTCATTTCAAGGATTTTGACACTATCATATAGTGTAGTATGTTCATTGGTATTATAAACTTTGACATATTCATCACTAATTAATTCATTTTCATGATTGCTTTGTTTCAATAGTTTAGAAAAATCATCAACTGATAAGTTATTCTCTTTTAAATAATAAGATCCAAAGGTTGCTTCATATATATATGTAATAAAATCTTGTACTTGCATCAAGGGATAGTTTTTAAATTCATTAAGTAAATAAGGATTAAATAATTCTAGGCTTTTTTGTTTTTCCTTAAGAGCTATTTTTTCTTTCCTAGTTAATGGAACAGGGTCGTACATTTTTCTTGTAAAAGGATTACACCTAACAATCCTAAATAAAGTAAGAAATGAAGCTTTTATAAAATTAAATTTTTCATAACAGCCAATGGCATAATTAGAACAACTAGGATAATGTTTACATCTACCACTACCAATAATTGCTTTGTTTTGTTGGTATTTTTTAATACACTTAATTGCGAGAGAATTTAAAAACATATATATCACCATAATGATTATACTAAAAAAATATCTTTTTTGCAAGGTATTAAATTAAGACAAATGGTAAAAATAGTATTATGAAATGGATAATATTAATATTAGTTTTTTTAATCTTATTTTTACTTAGCAGTAAACTAGAATTTAGAGTATATAAAAAAGAAGCAGGAAAAGGTGAAATATCATTAATATTAGTTTTTTTGTTTTGGTATATAAAATTAAAAACCATTGATTTTGGTAATTACTTAAAAAAGACAATGGAAATGTATACAATAAAAGAAAACATTAAGATGACAATATCACAAATAAAAACTGTCATTGAAAATAATCAATTACTTCAAAAATATCTAAAACAAATAACGATTGATAAAGTTACAATAATTCCAAGATGGAATAGTGAAAACCCATCATTTTATGCTATTCTAACTATTATGAACTGGAATCTAATTAGTAGTGCCAAATATATATTAGATACATACTTTAAAAAAGTTTATAATGAGTATTATGGTGTTATTATGAATGATGAAAGTAAAAAAGGAATTGATATAGAAATAATAGGTTCAGTTACTATTTTTAAACTATTAATAGTGTCCATTTTAAATTTAAAACAAATTATTAAAATAATAAAAAAGGAGAAACAAAATGGAAGAACCAAGACCAATCAATCAACTACTTCAAATAGCGATGGACTCACTTAAAGAATTAACGGACGTAAATATAATTGTTGGTGATAAAATAACTTTTAATAATATTAGTGTAATTCCTATTTCAAAAGTAAAATGTGGTTTTGTTAGTGGTGGGATAGATCAACTAAAGAAAAAAGTATATGATGATTTTAATCCCTTTGGTGGTGGAGCAGGAGGCACCCTAAATATTACTCCTGTTGCCTTTTTAGCTTTTGTGGATAATGATGTAAAAGTATTGCATTTAGAAGAAAATCCTCATGTACTTGAAAAATTGATAGATTTTATTCCTAATACTATTCAAACAGTTATGAGAAACATTAAGAAAGAACAAAAACAAAATAATGTAAAAGTAGTTGAAAAAACAATATAAAAACAAGGATACTAATCCTTGCTTTTTAAATTATTTGGGTCAAAGACAATTCCGGCATCATCTTGATTATACATAGTTCCTTTAGTATAACAATAACTATTCGCATTTTCAAAATGATTAAAACGTACACGTACGGATTTTGACAAATCAATGCTTTCTGCTACATCTAAAAATTCCATCATTCTTTTCTTTGGTAAAAGTTTACCAGCTCCATGACCAACTAGAAAATTATCAAATGCAAGATTTAATGTGCGTTTAAGCATTTTAATATATGTTGAAACATCAGTAGATTCAGGTAAGAAAATCCAAACAAATGGGCATGCCGCATCACTTGATATTAAAATTTTATCTTCAATTATAAGAAATCCAACACTACCTTTCGTGTGACCTTCCATATTAACTACTTTTACATGAATCTTGCCTAAATCAAATATTTCATCATCTGAATAAAAAATTAAATTACCTTCACGTTTATTAAGATAAGCTTCTTTATTATACGTATCATCAATTAATCCTAGTTTTTGAGCTGTTTCTAAATTATTAAGTCTCCAAGCATAAGAATTGTGTAATTTACATAGTTCATAATCTAGTTTATTAATGTAAACATGATCAAATAGAAAGTTACCACCCGTATGATCCATATGACCATGGCTATCAACAACGATTAGTGGTAAAGTGGTAATTGTTTGAATGTGTTCTTTTAAATTATAAATACCATATCCTGTATCAATCAGTAAAGCCTTATTTGTCCCAATTACAAGTGTTGATAAAACTCCCATTGCATCTTTAATTTGATATATGTGGTTGTTTATTTTAAATGTTGTAAAATATGTCATAATGCACCTCTCCTAAATTATACCATAAATAGATAATCTAGAGTGACAAAATGTGTCAATAACTTTGCAAAATGTCCTAAAAAAATTTAATTATAAGCGTAATCTTCAGT
>CAVJDT010000039.1:0-16367 GCA_963648435.1 Bacillota bacterium | reverse complement strand
TCTTTTAAAAGAAACATTAAGTGTTTGGGTTAGAGTGATAACTCTAACTTTGTTCATGCTAAAAAAAGAAAAAGAAGTTATAATGCAAATTTAAAATGCTTTACAAAAGAATAGATTTTTAAGTTTGTTCAAAGTGTAAGTAAAAAGAATTGACAAAAAAATAAAAATATAGTAGAATTGTTAAGCATGGTTTTTAATTGGAGGTGCTAACAATGAAAAGAACATACCAACCCAATAAACGTAAACATAGTAAGACACATGGTTTCCGTGCTCGTATGGCAACAGTTGGCGGAAGAAAAGTATTAGCCCGTAGACGTTTAAAAGGTCGCGCTGTATTAAGCGCTTAATAACAAAATAAAATATATTCTTAGACCACTTCTGTCATTTTTTGTAGAGGTGGTCTCTTTATTTTTGACGAGGTTAAAATGAAAAAAATAAATAGATTGAAAAAAAACCATGATATAGCCTTAATCGTTCAAAAAAAACAAAGAATTTATAGAGATAATTATATCGTTTATTATCAATATACAAATTGTGAAATTCCTAAAATCGCTTTTTCTGTTTCCAAAAAATACGGAAAAGCGGTTGAAAGAAATAAAGCAAAAAGACGTGCAAGATCAATAGTTAGAAAATGGTTGTGGAAAATAAAAAACATTAATATGGTTATTGTAATAAAACCAATAAGTAAAGATCAACTGTTTGAAAATTTAGAAAAAGACCTCGCATATAGTATTAAAACGATATTATCAAAACAACCAAAAGGAGAAAAAGATGAAAATAATAAAAAATAAAAGTTTATTTCTTTTGATTGCTGTAGCATTACTTATGGTTACTTTTACTAGCTGTGGTTCTTGTTCTGGTGTAAAATATAGCACTTCATATGATGAAGCAAAAGCTAAAAAAACAACAGAAGCAACTAACCAAATCGAATGGGTAGTAGAAAAACTTACGGAAGAAGAAAAAAGATTAACTACTCCAGATGAAGAAGGAAATCAAAAAACAGAAGAAGAAGTATTTAATGGTTTAAAAGAAAAAGCTAAAGAAATAATAGAAGATTATCCTAATTTTTTAGGTATATCAGGTAAAAACAGTGAACAAAAAGCATCAAAGAATTACAAAGTAATCTTAATTAAAAATGACATAGAAATATACAAAAGTTATATAGATGCTGCTACAAGCAAAAATAAAGACGAAATGTTAAATTATGATAAAGCTGTTCAATCCGCAACAAATAATAGTTGCTTTTCATGTTTCTTTGCCCAAACAAATGTAGATGCTCAAGAAAAAGTAAAATCAGTTGCAGATCAAAAAAACATTTATGATATAGTATCAATTTTCACCCTACAAGTTAAAGAAAGAATGCAAGAAGGTGAACCATTACATTTTTATGCCGATTCATTTGGTGATTTCATGGGTCACATTTTCAACAATTTGTTTATCTTTCCAGTTGGATGGTTATTATATGCTATTTCTAAATTATGTGGTGGTTTTTATATTATAGGTCTTGTAATAACAACTCTTTTAATTAGAACATTAGGTTGGCCTATTTATGCTAAAACTAATGATATGAGTTTAAAGATGAAAGCAATTGAACCAGAAGTAGCAAAGATTCAAGCAAAATATGCAAATCGTACCGATCCAGATTCTAAACGTATGATGCAAATGGAGCAAGCTAGGTTATATAAACAAAACGGAATAGGACTTGGAGGATGTTTAATGCCATTCTTACAATTTCCAATATTTATGGCAGTATACCGCGCTATTTCTAGAATTCCATACACAATTGCAACCTCAGGAACTAAATACACACTTAATTGGGGTGGTAGTTTGAATTCTAAAATCTTTAACTTAGACCTTTTCCAAGATTATACCGCAGGAACAAGTCAATTGATTTGGATTGTAATTTTAGTAATATTAGTTGCGGGAACGCAATTTATAAGTCAATTGTTAAGCGAAAAGAGACAAAAGGCAGCGAAAAACAAAGCTCAAGAGGATGTACCTATGTATCGCCGACAAGCAGTAGCACAACAAGCTAACGATACTCAAAGAACAATGAAAATAGTTATGTATCTAATGATCTTTATGATGGCTGTTTTTGTATGGACTAGTAAAGCAGGTTTAGGGGTTTATTGGTTAATTGGTAACTGCTATTCAATGTTCCAAATGTATATAAACTCAAAACAAAGCGATAAAAAACTAGAAAAATTAAAACAACAAAAAGGATATAAATAGAGGTAACAAACATGAAAGAAAAAATGTACGTAGGTAAGAGTATCGAAGAAATTGAAGAGTTAGCGATAAACGAATTAGGTGTTTGTAAAGAAGATTTATATTTTGATGTAACTGAAAAAGATAACGCAGGTGAAATTCAAGCACATGTAATGGTTGATGCTAATCCTGTAAAAAAAGGTAAAGAATACATTGAAAAGTTTCTACAAGAAGCAGATATTTATGGTTTTGTAGAAAGAAAAATGCGTGATAATGTAGTGGAGTATGACATAAATACAGAAGATTCTAACGCAATTTTAATTGGTCACAATTCACAAACACTTTCAGCATTACATTATTTAACAACAACTGTTGTTAATCAATATTTTAATCGTGATGAAGAATCAGGCCTAATAGTAAAAGTTGACATCGGTAATTATAGAAAAAACAAAGATGAACAACTAGAAAAATTAGGAATAAGATTAGCGAGAGAAGCAATTAGAACACAAATGCCTGTAAAATTAAGATTTATGAACGCATATGAAAGAAAAATAATCCATAATAAATTAGCTTCATGGCGTGATGTTACAACTCATTCAGAAGGTGTAGAACCACATAGATACTTAATCATTACACCTAAAAACTGTAAAACAAAAGAATAAAAAAAGAGACTACTGATAGGCATCCCTATTAGTAGTCATTTTTTTAAGATAAAAAAAGACCCCCCACTAAATTGTGTAGAGCCTTTTTCAAAGAAACGAGAATTGAATAAAAATTAAGGATTCTCTTTGCAACAGGTAGGATTTCTACTACAAAGAGCAATTAAATTATATCACGTTATTCTTATTTTTGCAATACCTTTTGTTTTGAAAATGTTTACATACAAAAAAATAATGTTTATAAAAGTCGAATTTTACCAAAATATTATATAATATAAGTAAGAAAAGGAATGATTATATGGCACAAGAAGATGTAATAATAGGAATTTCAACACCATTTGCTAAAGGTGCAATCTCAATAATTAGACTTAGTGGTGATGGTTCAATAGCGTTAGTAAACAAAGCATTTAAAGGAAAAGATTTAAATAAAGTTAATTCACATACGATTAATTATGGTCACATTTATGATGAAAACAAAAATATTATAGATGAAGTTTTAGTGTCTGTATTTAAAGCTCCAAAAACATACACTAAAGAAGATGTTGTTGAAATCAATTGCCACGGAGGAGTTTTCATTACAAACTTAATATATGAAAATTTAGTGAATTTAGGGGCAAGACCTGCTGAACCTGGCGAATTTACAAAGCGAGCTTTTTTAAATGGTAGAATAGATTTAACTAAAGCTGAAGCAGTTATGGATGTTATTGATGCTGAAAACAAAGCAGCTGTAAAACTAGCTAATCAAGGTATTAATGGTAAAATTTATGAAATGGTAAAAAAATACCGACAACAATTATTAGATATTATTGCGATTATTGATGTTAATATTGATTATCCTGAATATGACGATGTAGAAATATTAACAAATGAAAAAATAAAACCTCAAATAAACAACCTACTAAATGATTTAAAAAAACTATTAAAAGATTCAATAGGTGCGAAATATCTAAAAGAAGGAATCACCGCCGTAATAATAGGTAAACCAAATGTAGGAAAGAGTACAATACTAAATGCTATTTTAAAGGAAAATAAGGCTATTGTAACAAATATTCCAGGCACAACCAGAGATGTAATTGAGGGAAAAGTAAACTTAGGAAATATAACGCTTAATTTGGTTGATACTGCAGGAATCAGAAAAACCAAAAATGTAGTTGAACAAATCGGTGTAGAAAAGTCAAAACAACAAATATCAGATGCAGATTTAATTTTACTAGTTTTAGATGGCACAACTAAACTTACCCAAAATGAAAAACAAATAATAGAAAATATAAAGAATAAACCTTATTTAATAATAGTTAATAAAACAGATTTATTGCCTGAAATAAAACAAAACCCTGATTATATATATATAAGTGCACATAGCCAAAATGATATAGAACACTTAGAAAAGAAAATAATAAATAAAGTATTAAAAGACATTGATATCACTTCAAATTCAATATATCTTGGAAATTCTAGGCAAATATCCAAACTTCATCAAACAATAGAATCGTTAATAGAAGCATTAAAAGCAATTTCAGAAGAAGCATATATAGATTTTGTGGAAATATATTTAAGGGAAGCTTATAATTATCTTGGAGAAATTACCGGAGATACATCAACAACAAGTTTATTAGATGAGTTGTTTAGTAAATTTTGTTTAGGCAAGTAAAAAAATTGACAATTGAACAAAAAAAATATATAATCTATGTATATGAACAAAATACTGTGATTAGGACTTCAAAAGCAACAAAACATACCCAGTGATTTAAGAAAAGTGCGAACTTAAATATGTTAGTTTTTGAAGAACACCTATGAGTAGATGGAAGAAAAAACAGCCGTTTTAGTAGAACCATCCGTAATTCTGCGATAAAGAAAGAAAGAGTACAACAATAACTGTTGTGAATTAAGGTGGTACCGCGGAAAAATTCGTCCTTAGTGAGTTAATGACTTACTAAGGTTTTTTAATTAATGGGAGGAAAAAATGCAAAAAATTAGTATTAAAGAATTATTTAATGAAGGTTCAAAATACCTTGATCAAGAAGTGTTAATAGAAGGTTGGGTAAGAACCAATCGTGCTCAAAAAGAATTTGGATTTCTAAATGTAAATGATGGATCATACTTAGATAATGCTCAAATAGTATACGAACAAAACTTATCAAACTTTAATGAAATTTCAAAATATAGAGTAGGTAGTGGTGTATCAATTGAAGGAATAGTAAAAGAATCACCAAATCCAAAACAACCATATGAAATTAAAGCAACAAAAGTAATATTAGAAGGAGACTCACCTGAAGACTATCCAATCCAACCTAAAAGACACACCAAAGAATTCTTAAGAGAAAAAGCTCACTTAAGAATGAGAACAAATTTATTTAGTGCAGTATTTAGAGTTCGTAGTAAATTAGCTTTTGCAATACATGAATTTTTTCAAAATAGAAACTTCATATATGTAAATACCCCACTTATTACATCAAACGACGGTGAAGGGGCAGGTGAAATGTTCCAAGTAACAACCCTTGACTTAAATAGAATTGCCAAAGAAGGAAAGGTTGATTTTTCAAAAGACTTTTTTGGAAAACCAGTTAATCTTACAGTAACAGGTCAATTAGAAGCCGAAACATATGCCCTTGCTTTTAAAAATGTATATACCTTTGGCCCAACATTTAGAGCTGAAAATTCCAACACCACAAGACATGCATCGGAGTTTTGGATGATTGAACCAGAAATTGCTTTCGCAGACTTAAAAGATGATATGCAATTAATAGAAGATATGGTCAAATATGTAGTAAATTATGTGCTAGAAAACGCAAAAGAAGAAATTGAATTTTTTGATAAATTTGTATGTCCAGGAAAAAAAGCCCAATTAGAAGCATTAGTTAAATCTCATGTTGCGGAATGCACACATCATGAAGCTATAGAAATACTTAAAAAAGCCGGAGACATTTTTGAAAACAAGCCAGAATTTGGAGAAGATTTAGCGACTGAACACGAAAAATATTTAACTGATGTTTATTTTAAAGCCCCAGTGTTTGTTACAAACTGGCCAAAAGAAATAAAAGCTTTCTATATGAGACTAAATGATGATAATAAAACAGTAGCGGCTGTAGATTTATTAGTTCCTGGTGCAGGAGAATTAGTTGGTGGCTCACAAAGAGAAGAACGCCTAGATTTATTACTAAATCGTATGAATGAACTTAAAATGAAAATAGAACCACTTGATTGGTATGTTGATTTAAGACGCTATGGAGGTGTAAAACACTCAGGCTTTGGTCTAGGTTTTGAAAGACTAATAATGTATGTAACTGGTATGGATAATATAAGAGATGTAATTCCTTATCCTAGAACTCCAAAAAACTGCGAATTTTAATAAAAAAATAGGACTTTAGTCCTATTTTTTCTTTCTCTTCTTTTTATTTGATTTTTTTACTTTATTATATTTAGCACCCCTTGTTTCTTGCTCGATAGCTTCTTTATCATCTTGCCAAATCATATAGAATAATATTGCGATGATAAGAGAAATCACAAAAGCAATAACACCATGAAGTAATACACGTTTCCAAATAAAATGTCTATATTCGTTTATTAAAGCATCGTTATTAAGAACATCTCCATTTGCACCTTCAGTATAATCAACTTTATCTAAATCGTTTAAACCAGTAAAAGTACCACGAATTATTTCGGTATAAGTGCTACCATTATATGAAACAATTGAGAAAGTTGCTTCGCCATCTTCATAAACACCTTTATTAAATGGTAGTTTGTTGTTTAAGTCAGTTCTAGGAGCACATCTCCAAACACATACATCAGACTCATTTCCTTGGGCACCATTATCATAAATTGGAAAAGTATAAGATGAAGATTCACCGTTTGTAGTAATACTGTGTTGAACGGCACCATTATATGCGGGATTATTATCTGAATCATCATCGTTTAATTTTTTAATAGCATTTTCAATTAATGCATCACCATATAATTCATCATCACTTAAGTCATCTTCAGAAGGGTTACCAATACCTTTCGCGGTTAAAACTACAAGAGGAAGGTCGGTATCTGAGATTTTACTATAGTTAACATTATAAAAATAGAAATAGTATGAATATGATGCATCTCCATTAGGATCAGATGTTGTATCAACTAAATATATATCAACATCAAAATAATTAGGAACATTAAGCGTGCCATTTTTATAAGCAAAATTAACGTTAGATTCGCTAGCGTTATAAAAAGCAACAGTATCGGAGGCTTTCTTATACCCTATAAATTGAAATTTTACAGCATCTTCAATTAACGCCTTTGTTTCCACATCCTTGTAATCGTCTTGGTGGAAATAACTTTCATAAAACCTAATTCGATTAAGTTTGTATCCATAAAAAGAATACCAACAAATAACAAAGGTTACTCCCACTACTATCAATAAAGATATAAGAAAGGGAACTAATTTAAATTTTCTTTTCATTTTTTGTTTTCTCCTTTATATCTAACATGTTATTATTATAACATCATTTGGTAAAAATATCAAATAAAATATGTTTACAAACCTTTTTTTGCTTTTACTTTGTAAAAAAACAAACCAATAATAAATAATAAAACAGTAATAATGTTATATATAATATGACTTATAGAAATTGTTAAAGAGTTAGAGATGTTTAAAAGTATTTGTAACTCTTTTATTAAAGAAGTATATGGAACAATAATAGCCAAAAAAAGCAAAGACCCTAAAAAGTTAAATAAAAAATTAAATAAAGCTACCTTTCTAGCATATATACTGCCAAATGCCCCCACAATTAATCCGATGATAGTAGTACCAATATTAGCACCTAAAACAAAAGCAATACCACTAGATAAACAAATCATATTGTCTTGATGTAATTGTTGTATCATGCCAATACTTGCACTTGATGATTGCATAACGAACGATATAACTGTACCAAGGCAAAAACACAAAAAATTTGATGAATTAACTTTAATTAAAATAGGATAAATATTATTTAAAGAAAGTAAACACTTTAAATAAACAGATAAATTGTTTAATCCAAACAATAAAATACCTAAACTAACAATTAATAGTCCAATATTCTTATTGGTTAGAAACATTAATAGGATAATTCCAACTATTATAAATGTAAAGCCAAAACTTTGAACATTTAAACTAAATAAAACGGAGCTAAAGGTTGTTCCTATGTTGGAACCAACCACAATAATTAGTCCTTTTCGAAAATCTAAATATTTAGCCGAAACAAAAGAAAGGGTTATTGCGACAATGGCGTTTGATGACTGACATATCGCAGTAACAATAATACCAAGTAGTAAAGCTTTATAATCTTTATCGGAAAACTTAATAATTAATTGTCTAATTTTGTTAGAAGAAATTTTATTTAAAACATTAGTAAGTAATTTTAATCCAACAATAAAAAGAAATAATCCACAAAAAATCAAAAAAACATACCAAAAAAACATTTTATTCATATAATCACTCAGATAATTATATGAGGAAAAAGTAAAAAATACCATAAAGTAAGTGACAAGAAAAAAATCACGCAAACATAATAAAAAAAAATCACTATTGTGGTATAATAAACATAACAGCAAAAATATAAAGGAGGTGTGCCTGTGGCATATAAAGCGCTATATAGAACTTATCGCCCAACTAGATTTGATGAGGTTGTTGGCCAAAAGCACATTATTAAAATATTAGAAAACGCAGTAAGCGAAGGAAAAATATCACACGCATATATATTTAGTGGATTACGTGGAATTGGAAAAACAACAATTGCCAGAATTTTCGCAAAAGCTGTCAATTGTACAAACCCACAAGATGGAGAACCTTGTAATGAATGCCCAAATTGTCGGGCTATAATGAACGATGAAACCACAGATGTAATAGAACTTGACGCCGCAAGTAACAATGGTGTCGACCAAATGCGTGAAATTTTAGAGAAAGTAAACTTCTTACCAAGCAAACTTAAGAAAAAAGTATATATAATAGATGAAGCGCATATGCTAAGTACTGCTGCGTTCAATGCGTTACTAAAAACACTAGAAGAACCCCCTGCTCATGTAATTTTCATTCTTGCGACTACAGAACCTTATAAAATTCCTTCAACTATTTTGTCTAGATGTCAAAGATTAGATTTCAAACAACTATCTACACACGAAATTATTGAAATGCTTATTAAAGTTTGCAAAAAAGAAAACATCAAAATTACTGATGAAGCCCTACAAGGAATAGCAGAAATGTCAGAAGGCGGTATGCGAGATGCTTTAAGCATTCTTGACCAAGCAAGAGTATATAATTTTGACCAAATCACAATAGAAGATATCGATAATATAACCGGTAGAGTCTCATATAAGTATTTAACTGAGTTGATTACAGCCTTAAACAACCAAGATACAGAACTTGCACTAGATAAAGTAACTGACCTAATTGAAATGGGAAAAGAAGTAAGTAGAATATTAACTAGTTTGATTCAATTTTGTCGTGACTTACTTTTATATAAGAATTTAAAAGAAGGTTCAAAAATACAATATATATATAATAAGAATGATTTTGTGGAGCTAGCATCCCAAACAAGTGAAACTAAATTATTTTATTATGTTGATATGTTTGTAGACATTCAAAACAAAATTAGATTTACTAACTCACCAAAAATTTACTTAGAAGTAGGAATAATCAAAATAATCAATAGTGCTGCGCAAGATATAGATGTGCTAAATCAAATTCAAAAAATGGAAGAAAAAATAGAAAACATCCAAGTTGTAAGTGGTGGTGAAGGAGTTGTAGAAATAATTTCACGAATAAATACTCTTGATAATCAAGTAAAAAAACTAAATACAGAAGTAAATAGACAAAGTGTTCAAGCATTTAAAGAAAAAATAGAAGCTAAAATAAGTATGCTTGAAGATTTATCTTTAGCAAATAAAAATCAACCAGCTAAACTAGAAGAAAAAATTCAAGAAATTAGTGAAAGCATTCAAGAAATAGAAGTAAAACTAGAGGCAAAAGAGACTCATGAAAGCACGCCAACAACAGGCCAACAACTAGATGAAGAAAATATCAAAGGAGAAATTAAGCCTACTAATGATGTGGTAAACCAAGAATTAGAACAAGAAGTAAGTAAAATTAAAGAAGAACTAGAAACTTTAAAAGAAAACAAAAATCTAAACGATTATACCGAATTGTTAGACCGAATTACTAAACTTGAAGAAGATAAAAACAATGTAAAAGAAACTCAAGAAACACCTAATTTAGAACAACAAAACACTTATACTGAGTTATTAGACCGAATTACTAAACTTGAAGAAAATGAAAACTCAAACGCTGTAAGAGAGGTTCAAGATAATTCAGAAATATATCAAAAATTAGCTAGTTTAGAAGATAAAGTTTCAAATATTAATGTTCAAAACGTTGAGAATAGCACTCCAACAAATAACGATATAAATGAAAGAATTGTTGTTGTAGAAGAATATTTAGATATGGTCATAAATAGAGTTGATGAATTAGCAAGAAATATAAAAGCAACATACACAAACAAAGATATAAATCATACAAACGATGCTGAAGTTGAACAACTTAACGAAAATTATATTTCTTTAGTAACATTAGTTCAAAATTTACAACTTAGTTTATCCGAAATGGAAAATAAAATATCTAATATAGATGATAGTACTGAATATAAACAAGAAATTAATGAAAAAATAGAAAACACAATTAATGATATTCAATCTAAAATTATGGATACAAGAGGAGAATTAACAAATAGTATTATTGCTAATTATAATGATTTGTTAGATAAAATTAATGAACTTTCAAATCAATCAAGTGACGATTATATGAGCCTAATTCAAGATAACAAACAAGCAATTCAAGACGCTAAAGATTACAGTATTAAATTAAGCATCAAAGTTCAAGAAATTCAAACTAAAGTTGATGAAATTAATACTAAACTTGATGGTGGATTAACAAAACGTCGTAGTCCGTTTGAAATTGTAAGAGAACCAGAAGAACAAAAAGTTGAAAAACCAGTAGAACCTACAATTATCAACACGAAAACAGAAGAGGCAAAAGAACAAGTTCCTAAAGTAGAAGAAAAACCAAACTTAATCAAAAATGAAAGAACGGTTGTAATAAGAACACCACTTCAACGAGAAACAAAAGAGTTTGAAACAACAGATGAAAGTGCAAAAATATATGATGTTAAAATTGTAGAAAGAATATTACACCAAGCAAGAGATCAAAAATGTCGTGAAGAAAAAATAAATATCCTTTCCAATTGGTCTAAATTAGAGGACAGAGTAGGACATTTATTATCACCAACTGCGAAATTATTGTCAGAAGGAACTTTAACAGCCAACGGTTATAATGAATTATTAATTGTTTATCCTCATGCTTCAATGTGTAATCACTTAATGGAACCAAAAGGTCATACTAACGCATTACAGGTTTTGAAGATTACATTCGGCAAAGATTATGATTTTATCGCATTACCAGAAAACACATGGCAAGAAAAAAGATTAGAGTATGCTGGACAATATAATATGGGAATTAAATACCCTAGACTTACACCAATCAAAAATCCTGAGTTAAAGGTTGTGGTTATAAATACATCAAATTTAACAAGCAAAAAAAATCAATCAATTCACCAAGCTGAAAGCTTCTTTGGTGAAGATATTGTAGAAAAAGAGGAGGAATAAATAAATGAATCCACAAATGATTCGCAAATTACAACAAATGCAAAGAGAAATTGAAAATGCTCAAAGAGAAATAGAAGAAAGTGAATTCACTACTTCAAGTGGCCCCGTTACTGTTGTTATGTATGGAAACCACGAAATAAAAAAAGTAACAATTGATAGTGATTTTGAAGTAGCAGGACCAGAAGACCTTGAATTATTAGGTGATATGGTTGTTGCGGCGAGCCACAAAGCAAATGAAGAAATAGCCGTATATACAGAAGAAAGACTTTCTAAATATAAAGCATATATGGGCGGAATGTTTTAATGGATGATTTTAAATTCTTAGAAAATCTTTCTGCTTGTTTTGAAAAATTACCAAGTGTTGGTAAAAAAACAGCATCACGATATGCTTTTCATGTAATAGAAAATATGTCAAATGATGAAGTAGAAAGATTTGCAAGAGTACTAAGAGAAACCAAAAAGCAAGTTAAAAAATGTAAAATATGTGGAATGTATACATTAGAAGATACTTGCGAAATTTGTTCAAATCTATATCGTAGTCATGAACAAATAATGGTTGTAAAAGATGCTAAAGATGCTTTAGCTATTGAAAAAACAGGTCAATATAATGGAATGTATCATATTTTAGGAGGGTTAATTTCACCACTAGATGGAATAGGACCTAATCAATTAAATATAGAACAATTAGAACAAAGAATAACAAGCGAAACCAAAGAAATTATAATAGCCACAAGTTTTACAATGAATGGTGAAACCACAGCTTTATACTTAGAAAAAATATTAGCTCGTGAAGGTTTAACAATATCACGAATTGGATATGGTTTACCTGCAGGAGGAGATCTAGAATATGTAGATGCTCTAACACTTAAGTATGCGTTAGAGGGAAGAAAGAACAAATAGGAAAAATACGTCAAGTAAATGTATGAATAAAATAAGTTGTAGATATTTTAAGTCTACAACTTTTTAAACTGCTTATAAATAAAATGTCGAAATTTATAACTTTATTATTCACTTCTTTTGAAAAAAATATTTGATTATGCTATAATAAGTATAGAGATAATATTTCAAGATGAAAATAGACAAATATAGTCAAACGAGGAGGTTTTGTATTATGGATATTCGCTTGTCTCATTTAACAAAAATATTTGCCGATAAGAATTCGGAAGTAAGAGCGGTAGATGACTTAGATATAGTTATCCCTTCTGGACGTCTTATTGGTTTGCTTGGCCCGTCGGGATGTGGTAAATCAACAACATTATACATGATTGCTGGATTGTTAGAACCATCCTCGGGCCAAATTTTTTTCGGAGATGAAGATGTAACTTCACTACCAGCAGAAAAAAGAGGAATAGGCCTAGTATTCCAAAACTATGCTTTATATCCACATATGACTGTAAAGCAAAATATTATGTTTCCTTTGCAAAATATGAAATTAACAAAAGCAGAAGCACTAGCAAGAACTCAAAAGTATGCGCGTTTAGTTGGTATTGAAGAGTTAATGAACCGTAAGCCACGGCAATTATCTGGTGGTCAACAACAACGTGTTGCGATTGCAAGAGCCTTGGTAAAAGAACCGCGTGTGTTGTTGTTAGATGAACCATTATCAAACTTAGATGCACGTTTACGTTTACAAACTCGTGAAGAAATAAAAAGAATCCAAAGAGAAACAGGTATCACAACTATTTTCGTAACTCATGACCAAGAAGAAGCGATGAGTATATCTGATGAAATCGTTGTAATGAAGTTTGGTATAATGCAACAAAAAGGAGCTCCACAAAGAGTTTATGAAGATCCGACAAATCAATTTGTTGCAAAATTCTTAGGTACTCCTCCAATTGACATTTTTAATGGAGTAGCACATAATGGAAATCTTTATATTGGTAAAGAAAAAATTGCATCTACCAATCTTCCTGATCAAGAAGTTACAATTGGTATAAGACCGGAAGGATTTGAAATAAATCCTAATGGTGATATGTCTATATATATTCAGCATGTTGAATATATTGGACGTGATAAACTTGTTACAGGTGTAAATCCAAATTCAGAAAAAGAAACATTCCGCTTTATTGTAGATTCAAGTGTGGAAGTAAAAGAGGAAACCACAACAAAAGCGTTTATTAAGAAAAATAAATTCTTTATTTTTGACAAAGTAACGGAAGAGAGAATCCAATAGTATGGTTGAAGGAAAAGCAAGTACCAATTTTATAAGAGGTATTTTGTACTTATTGCCAGCAATCATATTGCTAGGAATATTTACATTTTATCCTCTAGTTAATACGTTTATTATTTCATTCAAGGAAGATTATAACTATATGACTGGTACATATGAGTCATTTGGATTAGCAAACTATAAGTTAATATTTAATCCAAAAAATCCTTTTTTGAAGTATTTAATTAATACGATGATAATAGTTTTTGTTTCTGTTCCTCTATCAATTTTATTATCACTTTTAATTGCGGTTGCCTTAAATTCAATTAAAAGTTTACAAAAAGTATTTCAAACTATTTTCTTCTTACCATATGTTACAAATACAATTGCAATTGGTATGGTATTCTCAGTTATGTTTGAAAGTAACCAAGGTTTGATTAATACAATAATTTCACTGTTTGGTGGTAAAGGAATAAACTGGCTGGGCGGAAATACAAACAATGGTTTGTTATTTAGCTTTGCAAGTGACAATGCGGTATTTAATAGTCAATACTTTACATCATTAGTTGTTTTATTGGTATATATTGTATGGAATTCACTTCCATTTAAAGTGTTAATTTTGTTAAGTGCTTTACAAGGTGTTGATAAGCAATACTATCAAGCAGCACAAATTGATGGTACATCAAAGATGAGAACGTTTATGAAAATAACTGTTCCGCTATTATCACCTCAAATATTTTATTTATTAATAACCTCACTTATAGGTGCATTTAAAGAATATACATCTGTTGTCGCAATCTTTGGCAAATCTGCTCAAAGTGTTGGTACAAGACATAATATGGCAACTGTTGTATGGTATATATATGATAAACTAAAAGAAGGCGGCGATGCGGGTGCAGCATCTGCAGGTGCAGTAATCTTGTTTATTATAATCTTAGCGTTTACAGCCGTTAATAGGTATGTAAGTAAGAAAAAAGTGTTCTATTAGAAGGAGGTTAATTGATTATGTATCTATTTATTTTAGGCATATGTTTAGTACTTCTAATAGTGTATCTAAGTCTTAAACTTGTTGAAAGAAAACCAAACAAGTATAAACGTAGAATAATAAACCATATCCCAGAAAACAAACAAGCTGCTGTTGGCGATACAGCAACAGAAATAATTAAAAGGGAAAAAGTTTTTAGAATTATTAAACGTACAATATGTTATACATTTTTAGTTCTTATGGCATTTTGCATGATTATTCCATTTTATTGGATGATTGCAACATCACTAAAGACAGCGGCAGAAATTGATTTACCTACCCCTACTCTTATTCCTGGTTTAGGTAAATACGACCTTGCTTTATCAAATTATCCACAAGCGATAACAAGACTAAATGCAGGAAGATTAATTTTTAATACAATTGTTGTTGGTGTGTTTTCTACAATAGGTACTGTAGTTACCACTGTTATGGCAGCATTTGCATTTTCAAGAATTAAATTCTTTGGCCGTGAATTTATCTTTACACTTTTCCTTGCTACAATGATGATTCCAGGTGAAATGATGGTTATTACTAATTATATTACAGTAACCAAAACCGCAAAAACTATTTTTGGTACATCTGGTATTGATACATATTGGGCAATGATAGTGCCATTTTTAATCAGTGTATATTACATTTATTTATTAAGACAAAATTTCAAACAAATTCCAAACGAGCTATATTACGCCGCAAAAGTAGATGGAACTAGTGATTTTAAATATTTAATTAAAATTATGATTCCAATTGCAATGCCTACAATCATTACCATTACAATCTTAAAACTAATGGGTTCATGGAATGCGTATGTATGGCCAATGATGGTTACTCGTGACAAAAATATGAGATTAATTACTACAGGTTTGAGGTCTTCATTCTCAGATTCAGAAGGAAGAACAGCTCAAGGTTTGCAAATGGCAGCAACAACAGTTGTTACCTTACCGCTACTCTTCGTGTTTATATTCTTACGTAAATATATCATGCGTGGTGTATCACGAAGTGGTATTAAAGGCTAAAACTAAATTCGTTTTAGTAAACATATAAAATATAAAAAAGGAGAAGAAAATGAAAAAGTTTTTAATGTTATTAGTTGTTTTAGGTTCTCTATTCACAATTGTAAGTTGTGGTGGAAATTCTAGCAAAAAAAATGAACCTGAAAAAATTACTGTTGTGCCACTAGATACTAAAAAAGAAATAAGTATAGAATTCTGGCATGCAATGGGACAAGCAAATCAAGAAATTATTGCAAGAATTATTGAAAATTTCGAAACTAGATATCCAAATATTAAAGTTACTCAAGTTCCACTTGGCGATTATACAACTTTAAGAGATACAATTACAAATGGTATCGCTGCTGATGAAATACCTACAGTTGCACAAACATATCCTGACCATGTTGCTTTATACATTGATGGTCAAGTAGCAAGAGGTTTAAACTCTTATATTGAATCTGAAGTTGAACAAACGCTAGCAAGTGGTGAAACAGAAAAAATCGGTCTAGCAGAAAGCGAAATTAAACAATACATTGATGGATTCTGGGCTGAAGGAACTGTATATGATTCAATTGGTACAATGTATAGTGTTCCATTCAATAAATCAACTGAAGTATTATATTACAATAAAACAATGTTTGATAAATATGGTTGGAGTGTTCCTC
>CAVJDT010000038.1:0-17103 GCA_963648435.1 Bacillota bacterium | reverse complement strand
GTACAATCCTTAAAGGCAAAGTTGCCTATCGATTCAAGAGTATTTGGAAGATTAATAGTATATAATAAACTACATCCAGAAAAAGCTCTATTACCTATACTTGTAAGAGATGAAGATAATTCTATATTTCTAAGAGCTGTGCAATCTTTAAATGTGTCATCCTCAATACTTGTTATTGTATCTGATAGTGTAACAAATAGTAATGACGTGCAACCTTCAAATGCTGACCTTCCTATGTTTGTAGCACTATTTGGAATTGTTATGTTTGATAATGATATACAATTCTTAAAGGCTCTATCACCTATACTTGTAATACCATTATTTATCGTTATATTTGAGAGAGAAGTGCAACCATTAAAAGCATCGTCTCCAATACTTGTGATAGAATTAGGAATTAGTATGTCATTTAATAATGAACAATTTTTAAATGTTGCATTTCCTATTGTTTTTAAATTATAGTGCCAAACAACTTTTTTAAGTGATGTACAACCTTCAAAAACGCTATCTTCTAAATTTTCTACATCAAATGGAAGATTTATACTCTATTTTATTTCTGGTTGGGTATTATCATCTGTAACTAAACTTGCACAATTTCTAAAAGCTGCTGTGCCTATACTTTCTACACTTTCTGGAATTTTTATACATTGTAAATTTATACAACCATCAAACGCTTTTTCTTCAATACCAATAATACTATTATCATGTACATCACATTTTATTTTTGCCTCAGTTAAGTTAACACAATTTTGAAAAGCTTGTGCTTTTATCTTTTTAGTACCACTTTTAACAATTACTTCTTCTAATATTTGTGTTATTCCAAGTGCACTAGCAGTAACATACGGACTATATGTCCAAGATACTCTTGAAGTTGTTGGAAAAGCATTTTCTCCTATCGTTGTTACACTATCTGGTAAGTTTATTGTTCTCAAATTTGTACAGTCAGAAAATGCCCCATCATCTATTGTTCTTAATCTAACTGGTAAAGTTAGATTTACTATATTAGTTTGATTGGCAAAGGCGTTTGGATCTATTCCTACAACTGGAAGCATATTTACATTAGAAGGTATTATAAAATCTGCTGGTAATGGTACAGGACTGCCATTAAGTATTGTGCCTTCAATTATAGCTTCACCATTAACATCTCTTGTTTGAAGTGGTAAATCGGATGTTCTATATCCACATATTGTGCACACTTTTTCATAGTATTCATTTGGAACATTACCTTTATATTCAAGTTCATGAACATGTGGAACACGCATCCATGTATATGACATACACCATGATCCATTTATCCACATATTTGAATTATCAGTCCAATCATTTGGTGATGCCCATCCATAATGAACAATAAATCCAAACTGTCCATCTTGGTTTGTTCCACTTCCACCTAGTGTTTGATAACCATATTCTACTACTGCATGATATGACCCAGCATTGTGTCTAAACCCTATAATTACTGGATAATTTTGATCTATTTCATTTTCTATTTTATCACCTACTCCAAAAATAGTAATAGCACTTGTTATTGTTGCTAAATCGTCATCAAGATTTAGTTCTTCTTTTCTTTCTGCTAATATGCTTCTTAAACCTGAAGCACGTTTATTTGGACCAGGACTTGCAGGAACTTTTTGTATTATTTTATAAAAATAACTATTGGTTTCATCACTACCATTTTCAAGTATTCCTCTTGTCCCTAGCGTTTCACTGGTCATTTTTAATGGATTCGTGCATGTATTAGGATTATCTTCACCATCAAACAAATACTTATTATCTATTAATCTTCTATCACTATAGTAATTGTGATAACTTAGTAATAATTGAGCAGCAACAGCACTACATGTTCCACTACTATTTTCTCCATGATGCGGTCCTATCAAAAAATAATCCGCATCAGTTATATATTTAACATTAGTACCACTTATTCCTGCTGGAATTGTTATACCTCCTGCATTTGACTTTCTTACTGCTATCTTATTATTGTTTAGTTCATTCTTTTCTTTTAATACACTTTTTCTTGCTTTTCCTTGTCTTGTTTCAGACTTAACTAATACTTCTTTTGACATCTCAACATATGATGTTGATTCTGCTTTTGTAATTACTTAATTTGTTGTAACATTTTTAAAGTTTTCTTTTTCTTTTTTTAAGTAATTAGTTGGTCCAGCATAATACTTCTTTTCATCTGTATTATATGGTAGAAAACCTTTTAGTGAATATTCCATTACATCTAGTGTTTCACTAGAATATACTACATATCCAGATCCTTCAAATTCTACATATATGTAATCTGGTGACTCATCTAAATTATATAAATATTCCATTGATGATATTTCAACATTATTAAATAAATCATTTGTTACTTCTTTAATTAGTGTAACTTGTTCACTATCTTTTACAAAGGCATATACTGATACATATTTATTTGATACAGCAGTTATTGTAATAATTGTAAATAATAATATACTAGAAAATAATAGTTTATTTATTACTGTTTTTAATTTGTTCATTTTGTTCCTCCATTTTATTCTTTATTTGTTTCTTTTTAGTTTTAAATATCCACCATTTTGAAATTCAGGATTATCAAAATCCCATATATTCTCACTCCAACCTAATTCATTAATATAATATTCTTTTTTCTCATAACCAGAAATTGCACAATTAGTATTTTTGCCAAAGGTCTCACTCTCTATATAGGCTATTGTATCGTAATATAATTTTGCTTCTACATTATGATTCACTTCAACATCTGCATAACAATTACTATTTTCAGCAAGCATTTCAGGAGAATATTTGTAATCTTTACCAGCAATACCTCCAACAAATGCAAAAATTGATGGATCAATGTTACCAGCACCAATGAGTCCTAAAGTCTCTACCGATATTTTTCCAATCGCATAACAATCTTTAATAACATTATTGTTTATTCCGGCAATTCCACCTATTGAAGGACGCATACCTTTTCTCGTCCAATAAACATCTATATCAAAATTTGTTACTCCTAATCTTTCAATAGTACCACGATTATAGTCAAACAAGCCTATTATATTGGTATAATATTTACGGTCTGGATATTTATTCTTAATAACAAAATTACTTATTTCATAACCATTACCATTAAAATGACCTTTGAAATAATGAATTGGATTCCAGTTTATTCCTTCTAAATCGATATCAGCTTGTAATTCATAATATAAATCATTGCCTTTATTGTCGTTTGTTTGATTAGATAAATAGATTAGTTTTCCTTTTGTATCTATTACATATGGATTATCAATTGTTCCATCACCTTCTGTGTATGGTTCTTCACCTCTTAGTTTTTGATATTTTTCTACTGGTATTTTTTCTATTGTAGTATAACAACTAGTAGTTATACTACAAATAATAAGTACCATAAAAATTATTAATGATTTTTTCATTTTGTTCCTCCATTTTATTCTTTATTTGTTTCTTTTATTAATATGCTGTAAACTACTCTAAGGTTTATACTACTAAATAAAGTTTATCAAAGTGTTCTAAACATATTTTGGCGAAAAAACACCATCGTCCTAAGAGTGCTTTTTTAGTCTATATTGTTTTCTAAGAGTGCTTTTATTGCATACTTAGGAAATGTATTTTTTACTTTTTCACTATACCATAATATGGAATTTAAAGCAAGTATTTAATTTAAATTATTTTATGATACATGTTCTTGTTTAGTTACAACATTTTCTTTTAGTATTACGAGTACAACTCTTTTATACAACACATAAACAAGTCCAGTAGTTATTGGCCATTTAATAAGCATTGTAGGAATTCGGACACCTAATCCTACTATCATTTTATCTACACCATACCAAAGCATTAATTGAATTGAATTAATGCCTGTTGTTACTACTGATGTTAGTAGAACTACTAAAAATAAAACTAGCAAGTTAACTTTACGTTTGTAAAAAATTCCACCAGCAACTCCCCAAAGTAAAGCTGAAAGCATCATAATAAATGAATAACTATAACCTGACAATAAACTATACAAAAAATCTGAACTAAATGCTACTACCATTCCCCATAATGGCCCCGCAATAATACCTGCTAGAATTAATGGTGTATCAAATAAACTAATCCGGTGAAGGCCATTTGTAATGCTAAATGTTTTTAATATTACCGAGATCGCGGTTAAAATTGCAAGAATTGCTATACGTTTGATAATCGATTTTTTCATGGTAGCCTCCAAAATTCTTTACTTACATTTAAGAATTCACAAGTTCTTGAAAAGATTTTACTGCCAAAAAAGCCTTGATATGCACTAAGTGGTGAGGGGTGAGGGGCTTCAATTATTAAGTGATTGGGGTTATTCAAAAAAGCCTTAACACTTTTTGCTTGATTACCTAAAAGGATAAAAACTATTTTCCAATTACATGTGTTTATTTTCTTAATAACTGCTTCAGTAAATGTTTCCCATCCCATCTTTTGATGAGAAAGAGAAAGACCTGATTCTACTGTTAATATTCTATTAAGAAGTAGCACTCCGTTTTTAGCCCAAGGAGTTAAATCTCCACTTGTAGGATATGGTAGATGTAAATCATCGGTCATTTCTTTATATATATTCTGTAAACTTTTAGGGAGTCTTACCCCCTCGTTAACCGAGAATGCAAGTCCGTTTGCAAACCCTGGAGTTTGGTATGGATCTTGACCAATAATTACTACTTTTACTTTTTCTAAAGGAGTAAGTAATAAGGCTTGATATATATGATCATATGGAGGAAAAATGGTTTTTGTTTGATACAATACTTTAATTTGTTGATTTAATTTTTCAAAATATGGTTTATTCATTTCTTCAATCATTAGTTCTTTCCAATTCATATTATTGCCTCCTAACCTTTATATACTTGGATATTATACCACATTTTAAATTAACATTATATTTATTTGATAGATATTTTATTTAAGTATTAGATTTTCCTTATAAATAAAAAAGAAAAAACTTAAAGTTTTAGACTTTAAGTTATACTATTTATTAAAGATTATCTTTAATGCACTTTTTTCAAGTCTTGACACTTGAGCTTGTGATATTCCTAGTTCTTCCGCGATTTCCATTTGCGTTTTGTTGTCATAGTATCTATCATATATAATGTTACGTAATCGATCATTTAATCTTGCGATACCTTCTTCAATTATCATTTTATTTAGTCTTTTTTCTTCGCTCATACTATCATCTGGTATTTGATCAACTAAATAGATTTCATCTCCACCGTTATTAAAAATGGGCGTAAAAATGGAAACAGGTTCTTGAATGGCTTCTAAAGCAATTACAATATCAATTGTCTCTACATTTATTCCTTTCGCAATTTCTTCAATTGTTGGTTCTTTCATATGTTCTGATATATATTTTTCTTTAAACTGTAAAGCCTTATATGCAATATCTTTCATTGATCTTGACACTCTAATTTTAGAATTGTCTCTTAAGTATCTTCTAATTTCACCAATAATCATTGGTACCGCATAAGTGGAAAACTTAACACCATGAGAAAAATCAAAATTGTCTATGGCTTTCATTAATCCCATGGCACCTACTTGAAATAAATCATCAAGGTTTTCACCTCGATTATTAAATTTTTTAATTACACTTAAAACTAATTTTAAGTTCCCTTCTACCACCATATCACGAGCCTCTTTGTCACCCGCTTGACTTTTTTTAATTAATTCTAAAGCTTCATCTGAAGGTAGAACTTTAAGTTCAGCTGTATTAACTCCTGTTATTTCAACTTTATTACGCATAATCATATCCTCCTACTTTAATTATCGGATGAAATGATTATTTTTATGCAAAATTATTTAAAAATATTTAAAAGGTATATGTCTATTTGGTTTAAACATATACCTTTTTGTTTTATTCTTCTATTTTGTCGATTGCCTTTGTTATCTTAGTAATATTAAATTCATTGATTTTATTTCTTAATTTTACTAATTGTGTTTCCACAATATCATTGCTTAATGAAATAATGCTTTCAGCATTTTTATTTATTTCATTAGCTTTTTTATTTATATCAAGAACTTGTTTTGTTATTTTATCAATAGTTTTAGTTATTAAGTCTTCTTTCATTTTATTAAAGTTTTCAATGATTTTTTCAGTTTCTTCAAACTTTAATGATTCTTTTTTTGTTTCAAGTAAAAGTTTTTGATATTTTCTGCCTAGACTTTCCACAATGCTTAAGAATGTTATAAAATATTGAGGACGAACTACATACATTTTTTCATACTCTTGTACCTTTTTGATTGGCACATCATAGTTTTCCATTTCTAGTTCACTAACAAGTAAAGCATATTCACATTTTTTCTTTGTACGGTCTTTATCAAGTTTTTTATAATGTGATTCATTAGTTTTACGATTAACTGAATTAGGGTCTTCGCTCTTCATTTCACAAGTTACCGAAGTTAATTCTTCTTTATGTTCTTCATCTGTATATACTCTAAAGATAAAATCAGCTTTTGTTCCTTTTGTTTCATCATCTTCTTTGATTGAGTCATTATCTTTTTCCCATGTACAATTTAAGAAGCCACTTTGAGCATATGAGTTATATTCATTATTACACCAACGTTCTAAGTCTTCACCAATTCTTTTTATATTTAATGATGTTCTATCATTTTTTAATCTTAGGATTTCGTTTTCTTTTTCGTTTAACTCTTTTTGGATTTCATTATCTTTTTCAAGTAAAGCTATCCTTATCTTTTCGGTACATTCTCTATCTTTATCAGCTAGTTTTGTATTTTGAAGGTTTATTTGATTTTGAAGTTGCATGATTTCTAGTTTATTCTGTTGTTCTATCATTTGTTTAGACATTTCTAATTCATGAATCTTCTCATTATATTTCTTTATTTCTTCACTTGCTTGTAACTTAGCTTTTTCTACAACACTTTTTTCAAGTGATGCATATGTAGCTTGAAGTGTTGTTAATTTTGAATTTAGTTCTTGTAATTTTTCTTCATAAACTTTCTTTATATCTTGTTCTTTTAACAAAACTTCATTTTTCTTTTCAAGTTCTAATTTTGATTTTACATCGTTTAAAAGTTTCAAGTATTCAGTGTTTTTTCCTTTATCTATTTGTTCACGTAAAAGAGTAGTATCAATTTTATTGAGTGATAATAAATCAATCTCATCACCTTTTTTGGCATCTACTTCTAGACGTAATGTTTTTTCATCAATTATTGTTACTTCAGTTATTTTAGCCATAGTTAAAAATCCTCCTCACTTTTATTATATCAAAAAAAATATTACTTAGGCTATTTTTACTCTATTTTCAATTTCTTGACGCATTTTATCAATTATTCTTTTTTCTAAGCGTGATATATATGACTGAGATATTCCTAGTTCATCCGCAACTTCTTTTTGAGTCATGATGGGATGATCATATAGTCCAAAGCGCATAACCATAATTTCTCTTTCGCGTTTTGTTAATTTATTTAAGGCATAATATAAATTATCAACATCTTCTTCTTCAACAAGTTTAGTTAAGGTTTCTGGTTCATCAGAGCCTAAGATATCTGCTAAAATCATTTCATTTCCTTCATTATCAACGCTTAAAACTTCGTCTAATGAATATTCGTTACGAGACTTTTGGGTTTTTCTTAAATACATTAATATTTCGTTTTCAATACATCTTGATGCGTATGTTGCAAGTTTAATGTTTTTTTCAATTTTGAAGGTTTGAACCCCTTTAATTAATCCCATTGATCCAATGCTTATTAAATCTTCAATATTAATTTTAGTTGACTCAAATTTTTTGGCAATAAAAACTACTAACCTTAAATTATGGACTATTAAAGTATTTCTAGCATCAATATCTCCTTCTTTACTTTTTAACAATAACTCTGTTTCTTCTTTTTCTTCTAGTGGTGGTGGTAAAATATTATTACTATTAATATAGAAACAAGTTTTATTTTTTTTGAATATACAATCTAATAATTTAATAAATAATTTAATCATCATTTTCCCCCTATGAAATCACGATGTAATAATACATCATAATTATTAATATTAGTAAAAGCGTATCTAACAATTATTGAAGCCCGAGCAATAATTACAGGTGGACCATCATAAATTATAATATTAGTATTTCCGCCAATACCTTGTATTATCATACTTCCTATTTTTTCTAGATTTAATTTGGCCATATGTTTGTTATTAATAAAAACTATAGGTAATCCTTGGTAATATACTGTATTTCCAGTATCTAAATAAGCTTTAAAACTTGTATTATTAATACTAACTTTATATATATGTTTATTTTCATTAATTGATACCTCCTTATAATTTTCAATAATCCAACTTATAATAACAAATAACAAAGCCACAAACAACATTGCAAAATTTTTTACTTTAAATATTACAATAGTGCCAATAAAAGCAATATTTAATAAATAGTATATTACTATTTTTATAATAGTAGTTTTAATGCTTTTATAAGGATATGCAATTAGAACAATAATAATTCCAACAAAATAACGAATTATCATTAAATGTTTAAAAGGAAAAATAAATAATAATACATTACCTAAACTAACAAGTAAAGCAATAATTATACGGTAAATAATTATTTTTTCTTTCCATACTAAACTAATAGTTTTTAGTATTGCATAGTCCGTAATTAGTGTTGTAATGAGGACTAAATCTAAATAGACAATCATTGTCATCACCACTACAATTATACAACATTAAATTTGCTAATTTTGTCATAACAAGAAAGGAAAAAATAAAAAGCACTATCGAATTAATGATAGTACTTAGATTAGTAATGCAAATAATTTTATTTTATTTTCTAACTCTATAAAATTAACACATCTTTGTTTTATGTTTTTTGGCAAATTTCCATTAATATATTTTTCTCTTAATTTTTGAGCTCGTAAAATTATTTTATTTTGATTCGCTTTTCTATTAATCCAGGATAATTGGTTATTTAACAACATCTTATATTTTATATCGTCTTTATTTTCTGTTTTTTTTATTCTAGTATCAATTTTAATCATATATTGTCTTAATATCGGTATCATATTATTTAGATTTATAACTCCTAAGTTTCCATTATCAATTTTAACAAAGTCAATACTATTTTTCATATTCAAATGTTTTTCTTTGGGAGAAGACAATGGAGCCAAGTAATATATATCATCGATAATTATTAATACACCAACAAATGGTCTACTTGACTTTTCACCATTAAAGTTAGTTACCCGATAATCTATTTGTTTTAAATAATTAAATATTCTTTCATCTATATTATACAACGATAATTTCATAATATCCCCTTTTTGTAAAACAAAAACCCTATATCTAGGGTTTTTGAACACTTTTTTAATTCTCACTTATGGTAGAGTTCACCGCTTTTTTAATTCTCACTTATGGTAGAGTTCACCGCTTTTTTAATTCTCACTTATGGTAGAGTTCACCGCTTTTTTAATTCTCACTTATGGTAGAGTTCACCGCTTTTTTAATTCTCACTTATGGTAGAGTTCACCGCTTTTTTAATTCTCACTTATGGTAGAGTTCACCGCTTTTTATGTAAGTTTTTTCTTACGCTAATATTTTATCATATTAACAATTTTTTGTCAATAGAAAACAAAGTGTTTTTAATATTATATGCTAATTTTTAAATTTCATTAATTATTAACGATATCTATTTTGAAGCCAACTTGGTACTTTTGTTTCTTTGACTTCTTTTCCCTCTTCTTGTTTTACAGTTGTTCCACCACCGATATGTGGAGTGATTGGTCGAGGTTCTTCATGTTTTTGATAAACTTCCGCTTTTTCTTGTTCAGCTATTTTGTTTTCTTTTGATAAATCAAAACCAGTTGCGATAACAGTTACTACGATTTCACCATTTAATTCAAAATTTAAACCAGTACCATGAATAATATCAATTTCTGTTGATGAGGCATTACGAATTTCTGATATTACATCTTCAATTTCTTTCATTGTCATTCCATCATCACCAGTAATTTGAACAATTGCATCTGTTGCTCCATTTATATCGATTTCTAGTAATGGACTACTAATAGCCATTCTCGCTGCTAATACTGCACGATTTGGACCACTAGCAATACCAATACCCATAAGGGCTGTACCTTTACCAGATAATACTGTTTTTACGTCCGCGAAATCAACGTTAATTAATCCTGGAAATGATATAATTTCTGAAATACCTTTTACACCATGTAGTAGAACATTATCTGCTTCACTAAATGCTTCTAGATAAGTTGTATTAGTACCAATTATATCTAATAATTTATCATTAGGGACAATAATTAAAGTATCAACAAATGGTTTCATTTCTTCAATACCTTGGAGAGCATTTTGCATACGACGTTTGCCTTCAAATCCAAATGGTTTTGTTACTATACCAACAACGACACAACCAAGTTCTTTCGCAATTCTTGCGATAACAGGGGCAGCACCAGTACCAGTTCCACCACCCATACCAGTTGTGATAAATACTAAATCAGCACCTTTAATCGCATCTCTTATTTCATCTTCTGATTCTTCAGCAGCTTTACGACCAACTTCAGGATTAGCACCAGCTCCAAGTCCTTTAGTTATTTGCTTACCAATTTGTATTCTTACTTCAGCTTTTGATAGTCTTAATACTTGGCAGTCAGTATTGATTGCGATATACTCAACTTCACGAATATCATTATCGATCATTCTGTTAATGGCATTACCGCCGCCTCCACCTACACCTATTACTTTTAGTATTGGTTTCGTTGTGAACATTTCATCATTAGCGTTCATCATACAATCATCCCTTTCTCTATTTTCATATGCAACATTATAACATAGCATTTTTTATTTTACAAATATATTACTTTCTTGAACTATTACAATTATATCAAAATAAACCATAAAAGTCAAGGTAAGCGGCTATATTAATTTTGACTTGTCATTTCTACATATATATGTTATAAAAGCACCTTGAATAATATTTTTTCTTCCAAAGTGCTGTTTATTATCTATTTAATATTACCTAATCTCATTACATCTCTTGCAATCATAAGTTCTTCGTTGGTTGGAACAACTAATACTTTAATTTTTGAATTTGGTGTAGATATTTCTGCATAATTACCAAAAGTTTCAATATTTTTTTGTTCATCTATTTCAACACCAAATGGTTCTTTTAAACGAGCACATACTTCACTTCTTGTTTGTGGTGATTTTTCACCAATACCCGCAGTAAAGACAAGCACATCACATCCACCCATATAAGCATAGTAACTACCAATAAAATCTACTATCTTCTTTTCTTGCATTCTTAAGATTAAATCAGCCTTAAAATCACCTTCAGCTTGAGCTTTTCTTAAATCACGGCCATCACTACTTTTTGGGAAGTAACCAATGTATCCAGATTTCTTGTTCAAAATAGTTGTAACTTCTTCAACTGTTTTATTTTCCTTATGACAAATAAACTCAATAATTGCGGGGTCAATTGTGCCTGATCTTGTTCCCATTGGAAGACCATCAAGCGGAGTTAATCCCATTGTTGTATCTACAACTTTACCATCTTTTATTGCGGCGAGACTAGCACCATTACCAAGATGTGCAACAATCATTTTTAATCCTTCAAGTGGAAGATTTAAACGTGCGGCAGCTTCTGCTGATACATAACGATAACTTGTTCCGTGAAAACCATATTTACGAACATGATATTTTTCATACCATTCATATGGTGTGCCATACATATATGCTTCAGGTGACATAGTTAAATGAAATGAAGTATCAAATACACCTACTTGTACAACTTCTGGTAAAGCTTCTTTAAAAGCTCTAATGCCTGTTAAATTAGCAGGATTATGTAAGGGGCCTAAATCACTAACTGATTCTACTACCCTAATTGCTTCCTCATCCATGACTACTGAATCTGTATATTTTTCACCACAATGTAGAATTCTATGTCCTACACCCGCGATTTCTTTTAAGTCTTTAACTATACCTTTTTCAATTAAAGCCTTTAATAAGATATCAACTGCCATAGCATGATTTTTCGCATCAACCAATTTTTCCTCTTTTTTTCCTTCATATTTAATAACAAAGTTAGGATTCTCTAATCCTATTTTTTCAACAATTCCTTCGGTAATTACCTTTTCTTCAGGCATTTCAAGTAATTGAAATTTTAAAGATGAACTTCCAGCATTTACTGCCATTATTTTACTCATAAAGTATTCCTCCACTTATTTACTTTCTGATAATATTTTTTTCAGGTAGTAAGTCATAAACTATAATACTACCAATAAGCTAAGCAAACATCATAAAGATTTCGACATTTAAATTATAGACCATGAAAATTAATAATAAAACTTAAATATGAATTTTTCTTCATAATCTTGCCTTTTTAACCATATTTATTATAGCACATTTGTCATTTTTTTTCCATTAAACTGTTTTATTTTAATTTTATTGCTTTCTTTTCATTTTTTTGATATAATCTTTCAGTGTTAATGGAGGTATGCAATGATTAGAAAATTTATGTCTTATTATAAGCCTCATCTTAAATTATTCATTATTGATTTAATTTGTGCATGTGCTGTTGCTATTTGTAATATATTTTATCCACGAATTGTACAACTTATTATTGGTACTTATGCCCCAAACAAAGAATGGCAACCAATTTTAGTGCTTTGTGGTGTACTTCTAGGTATATATATACTAAAAGCTTTCTTAAACTTTGTTATTCAGTATTGGGGACATATTGTCGGAGTTAGAATTCAAGGTGATATGCGTAAAGATTTATTTATTCACTTACAAAAACTACCTTTCGCTTATCTTGATGAAAATAAAACAGGGGTTGTTATGTCACGTATTATCAATGATTTAATGGATATCTCAGAACTTGCCCATCATGGGCCTGAAGATACTTTTATCTCATTAATTACTTTAATAGCTTCATTTATTATGATGGTTATTTATGTTGATTATCGACTCGCCTTAATTGTTTTTACTATTGTTCCATTTATTGTATTATTCGCAGTTAAAAGAAGAAAGAAAATGAAAAATGCTTTTAAAATAATGCGAGAAAAAACTGGTGAAATCAATGCTCAAGTTGAAAGTTCAATTTCAGGAATTAGAGTTACAAGAGCTTATTCCGCAAGCGAATATGAAATTAAAAAATTTAAAGCATCTAACGAAAATTTTAAAAAAGCAAGAGCTGTTGCCTATAAACAAATGGGAATTTTTGGATCAGGCATGAATTTTTTTACTGATTTTTTATATTTAGTAATTATTCTAGCAAGTGGTTTACTCCTTGCATTTGGGAAAATTACCAATGATTCTTTAACAGCTGCTGTTCTTTATGTCGCAATGATTATTAGTCCTATTCGAACTTTAATCGCAATATTTGAACAAATCCAAAGTGGTTTAACGGGATTTGCAAGATTCCAAGAAATAATGAAAGAAGAAATAGAAAAAGAATGTGAAAATCCAATTACTCTTGAAAAATTTAATGATAGACTTGAATTCCAAAATGTTAGTTTCAAATATAAGAATAGAGATGGTGATAAATCCGAAAACCTAGTATTAAATAATTTTTCCTTTACAATAAATAAAGGAACTACACTTGCATTAGTTGGACCATCTGGAGGTGGTAAAACTACAATTTGTCACTTGATTCCTCGTTTTTATGATATTATTGATGGTAGTATTAAAATTGATGGTATCGACATTAGACAATATAGTCTTGAATCTTTGCGTAATAATATTGGAATTGTCGCTCAAGATGTTTTTCTTTTTGGTGGTAGTATTAAAGAAAATATTGCTTACGGAAAACTTGATGCATCAATGGATGAAATCATTGAAGCTGCCAAAAGCGCTAATATTCATGAGTTTGTTGAAACCCTTCCACAAGGTTATGATACATATGTTGGTGAACGTGGCATTAAACTATCCGGCGGACAAAAACAAAGAATTTCAATTGCCCGTGCTTTTCTTAAAAATCCCCCAATTCTTATTTTGGATGAGGCTACAAGTGCACTTGATACTATTTCTGAACTTGCAATTCAAAATTCGTTAGATAACCTAAGTAAAGGTCGTACCACTATTGTTGTTGCTCATCGTTTATCAACAGTTAAGAATGCGGATGAAATAATGGTTGTTACTAAAGATGGTATTATTGAAAAAGGCACTCATAATGAGCTCCTTCAAAATAATGGTTTATATGCTAACTTGTATCAATATCAATTCAAAAACAAATAAGCTTGTTTTATCAACAAGCTCATTTGTTTATTCATTTATTTTAATCAAAAAAGTTGTAGTAATTAAAGGATCACCATCAATTGTCATAACTACTTGATAGTTCCCTGATGTTTTAAAGCTTACTGTAACTGTGCCTACTGAACTATTTTTAAAGCATTCAGCTGTAACATCTTCATTATTTTCATTATATATCTTTGTTTCTAAAGCATATGTTTCTAAGCCATAAACAAAGTAATTTATTATAATAGTATTATCTACTTTATCATTGTATGTAGTTTTATTAGTATAAACTATTTTAGGTTCAACCACATTAAATGTTGTTTTATAATTATAGGTGTTAAAGCCTTCACTCCAATTACTATTTGGCATTTTATCTTTAAAATACAACTGTACATTAGGGGTTTCTACACATATATCTTCTTCTACCACATCAAGATTACCACAAAAGATAATATTTGATAGATTAGATAAATTAACAAAAGCATGACTTCTGACAATTTTGACATTCTCAGTTAATTCAATCAAACTTAACTTATCAATATTACTAAAAGCATTACTTGCAATTTCTTCTACAACAAGTGGGGTTGTAAATTGGGGACTAGTATTTGTTGGTAGATAATATAATAATTTTTTGCCATCACCTGTATATAAAACTTCACTAATTATTTTGTAATAGTCATTGCCTTCAAAATTTAAAGTTTTTAAATTATTTAAACCATCAAACGCCGATGTCTCAATTACTTGGATTGTATTTGGTAGGCTTAATGTTATTAAACTAGTAAATCCCTTTAAGGCTTCATCTACTAATTTTGTACCTCCTAACACAGCTAACTCCATTACGTTTATTGTGGTTTTTCCAAATAAATAAGTACCATCATAAAGAAATTCATCTTGTGCAATAAAAGGAATTGTTAATTTTTTGAGTGATTCACAACCATTTAAAATTTGTTCACCAAGTCTACAATTATAAGGAATTTCTAATTTTTCTAAGGCTATGCAACCTTGAAATGCTCTTGCTTCAATTTCTTGAATATTATTTGGCAAATTAATAACTTTTAATTTTTGAGAATTATTGAAGGCTAATGTTTCAATCTTTTTAGTATTATTAGTAATTGTTATTTCTTCAAGATTTTTACAATTGTCAAAAGCACTAGCTGAAATGGTTTCGACTGCGGCTGGTAAAGTTACAACTTTATTAGATCTTGCACTTGGATACTTAATTAATGTTTTTAAGCCTTTTGAATATAACACACCATTAAGAGATTCATAAACTTGGTTATTTGCATCAACATTAATGGCTGTTAATTGCTCAGTTGAAATTAGAGCTGTTTCATCAATATATGTAACATCTTTATGAATGTTTAGAGTTGTAATACTACTATTTCTAAAAGTGTCTGCGGCTATTTTAGTAATTGTTGAGGGAATGGTGATTTCTTTAATATATATATTATCTTTAAATGCTCCTGGAAAAATACCTACAGTTGTTTCTTTCATTTTAATACTTTCGGTTTTCGCAGTTGTTGCTTTAATTAACCAATTATTTAAATATTGTAAACCATTTAAATCTTCATAATATACCATTTCCGAATCTAAGAAGATATCATTACCTATTTTTTCCAAACCATCGGGAAGATTAATATTCATTAAATAACGCATATTCATAAAAGCACGATCGCCAATTGTTTTAATCGTATCTGGTAATTTTATATTCATTATTGTACTATTATCTTTAAAGGCTTCTTCTTTAATCGCTGTAACTTTTTTACCATGATATGTCTCAAGCACTGTAATATTATAATGCGAGAATACTACTCCAGTTACTTGATAAGTATCTGTTTCTTCATCTAATTCATACTGCACTAATGTTTGCCAACCACCATATAATATTACATCTTCTGTAAAGGTTGTAGGAAAACCGACTTTTTGTTTGAATTGCGGGTCTAAAAACCAACCAACAAAAAAGTATCCTTCTGATTGAGGAATTTCCGGCAATTGGATTTTTTCATTTGTTGCGGCCTTAATCACTTTAGTTTCATCACCATTATTAGGATATAATGTTATTGTAATTTCTTTAGTTTTTTTACAACTTGTAAAATGAATTAAGCAAATACTTAATACCATTATTAAAATGCATATTTTAATTATCTTTTTCATTATTCACCTCAAAATTATAATTAATTATTAGTTGATCTAAAAAATCATAGATATATATACCATCATCATCAATTATCATATAACTAGCTTTATAACCACCTCTAGGTAAACTAATCGAACCTGGATTACATATGATTATTTTATCTAATTCACGAATACTTGGAATGTGTGTATGCCCATGACAATATATATCACCTTGCTTAAATTCTACTTTAGGAAATCCTTGATGACCATGATTAAAATATATATGTCGGTTATTAAACTCTAATTTTAGTTCTTTTAATAAACCAACTGGTGATATATCCTCATCATAATCACTATCACAATTTCCACGTAATAAATATAGTTTTGGACAAAGTCTACTAAAAAGTTTTACCATTTCATTGGTATCTTGATAGCTATATCCATGATATATATCGCCAAGGATAATTAATTTATCAGCCTTATGCATTTCAAATTTTGCAATTAAAGCTTTGGTATTATTTAAATATCCATGGATATCTGATGCTATCATCAATTTCATTATACCACCTTCTTAAATTTTTAAAACATCCATTTTTCGCCAAGTTTTTATATATAATTAATTATATAATAATTTTGCAATTTAGTCAATTTATTAGGCAAATTTGACAAAAATTAAACTATATGTTATAATCATAGTACTAATTAGTACTATAATTATATTTTGACCTAAACTCCCGTAAAAAATATAGTATACAAAAACCCTAGAGATTTTCTAGGGC
>CAVJDT010000037.1:0-18006 GCA_963648435.1 Bacillota bacterium | reverse complement strand
ATTCTAGTTAATTTTTAATTGGTTTTGTATACTATATTTTTTACGGGAGTTTAGGTTTTGAAGGAGGGAAATATGCATAATGATCGTGAAGACATTCGAAAAATTATGATATCGGTAAATGTAATTTGTCAAATTTATTCAGAAATGGCGAAGAAATTAATCATCAAAGATGATATGTTATCACTACTATATGCTTTAGATGATGGAAAACCCCATACACAATCTGACATATGTCATTCATGGGATATCCCCAAAACAACCATTAATACTATTGTTCAAGAATGTAAAGAAAGAAAGTTATTAACACTTGAAGAAAATCCTGAAAACAAAAAAGAAAAATACTTAAGGATAACTGATTATGGAAAAATATTTTCTAATGAAATTTTAAAATCTATTTATACAATAGAAGATAGAGCATACCGTGAAAGTAAAAACTTTCAAAATGTAATTGAATTTTTAGAAAATTTTACAAAAAATTTAAGTGCTGAAACTAAATTATATTTTAATGATTTATACAATATTTCTCAAAGAAATGAACTTGAGATTATTAAATATGATAACACATCAAAATATTATCATGACATTGAAAAACTATATTATGAAGCTTTTCCTAAAAATGAACAAATTCCCCTTGATGAATTTTTAGAATCAACAATTGATAATATGAATACCTATATTTTTACTTATAAGAATAATTTTGTAGGATTTTGTGTAACATTATTATATGAAAATATCGTATACTTATTATATTTTGCAATGAGTTCAAAATATCGTAATCGTGGTTTTGGTAGTCAAGCACTTGAACTAATTAAAAAGAATAACAATAATAAAGTATTAGTCGCTGATATTGAACAAGAACAGTATGATTCAACTAACAAATTACAAAGAATTAAACGTAAGAAATTTTATTTGCGTTCTGGATTTACACCAACGCAAATTACATATGTTCAACAAAATGTAACATTTGAAATTTTAAGTTTTGGTGGAAGTGTTACTGAAAACGATTTAACCAATTTGTGGGATAATGCTCCAAAACGTTTATCTAACTATTACCGATCATAATTAAAGCCACCCTTTTATGGGTGGTTTTTGCAATATTTTTTATATTTTATCTATGTGTTTTTTTACACTGCAATCTCTACATGATATAACATATAATATAAGTCCAATGATTGTAACAATTCCTTCTGAAGCTGGATATGCACACCAAACACCGGTCATTTTGAACAAATGTGACAAAAGAAATGCTAAAGGTATTAGAACTATAAATCCACGTGCTAATGATATAATTTGTGCATATATTGATTTTTCTATGGAAAGAAAATAAGTTGCAAGTACAATATTAAAACCAATGAATGGACAAGCAATAAAATATAATTTTAAACCTGTTTCAGCTAATGTTTGTAATGCTTGATTTTTTTCATTGTTAAATATTGATGTTAAATTAGTTGCTCCAAAAAAAACTGTACTATAAATTATACCTGAGAAAATAAGCATTGTTATTAAAGTATATTTTAAAACAATTTTTACATTTTGAAAATTTTTAGATCCATAATTACTACTCATAATAGGCTGAGCACCTTGGACAAGTCCTGTATAAACCGAAATAACAACAAGAGAAATAACCGATATGACCCCAAATGCAGCAACACCTATGTTTTCCATTATACGTAAAATAATAAAGTTGAACAAAAACATAACAACACCAGATGTCGCTTCTATTAAAAACGGAGAAAATCCACTTGATAAAATTTCTTTTACATAGCTCCAATTAACTTTTGATTTTACAAAATGAAATTTGTTTTTACGTTTTATCAAATATGGAGATAACACACAAATACTTATAATAGGAGCCAATCCAGTTGCAAAAATAGCCCCAAATATTCCCATATTAAGTGGAAAAATAAATATATAATCGAGCAAGACATTAGATAAACTTCCAGTAATCATTGAAGCCATAGAAAGTGATGGCTTAGTATCGTTTCTTATAAAGCATTGTAGTATATTATTAAGTAAAAAGGCTGGAACAAATAAAAGCATTACTTGTAGATAAGTATTTGTCATTTCCAACACTGTTTCATCAGCACCTAAAAATTTTACTATTTGTTTTGAAAAAAATATACCAGCCAAAACGAAAATAACAGCAAATGCACCAGCAATATACAATGAATTTGTAAAAATACGATTAGCCTTGTTTTCTTCCCCACGGCCTCGATATATGGAGTATTTGGTTCCCCCACCCATTCCTATCATTAATCCTATTCCATTTTGAATGCAAAACATCGGAAAAGCAAGATTAAGAGCAGTTAATCCGTTTGCACCTAGTTTTGTAGATACAAAAAACGTATCAGCTAGTGTATAGCATGATAAGGCTATTTGCCCCAAAATACTTAAGGACATATATTTTGTAAATTCTTTAAATATTGTTTTGTTTTTCATATTTTCACTCCTTTTTAAGTATAAATGGAAAAAAATACACCCACACAAATAGCCTTTGTGTGGGTGCGTTTCAAACCATTACGATAATTCTAACACATTTCAAATTATTTGTCAAGAACTATCTTCCATTAGAAATTGACAGAACTATCTTCCATTAGAAATTGAGTATAGTTTTAACTGGCGGAATAATTTTTACCTATATCCTTTTTGCTTATACTCATCAAGCAACTCTTTAAATCTTGTATAATGGACTACTTCTCTTTCTCTTAAGAATAATAGTGGTTGTATAACATCTGGGTCAGTTGCTAAATCAATTAGATGTTCATACATAGTTCTAGCTTTTTCTTCAGCCGCAAGGTCTTCTGTTAAGTTTGCAATGGCATCGCCAACCGATGATATATATGCTGTGGTAAAAGGTATACCCTCAGGATTAGCAGGAAAAATGTCATTGCCGTGTTCAACATAATAGTTTTCAAGACCAGCAGCCTTAATTTCTTCAATTGTTGCTCCATTCATTAATTGATGCATCATTGTTTGAATCATTTCAACATGAGATATTTCTTCAGTTCCAATATCCGAAAGTAAGGCTTTACCTTTATCATCTGGCATTGTAAAACGTTGATTTAAATATCTAAGAGCTGCTCCTAGTTCTCCTTGAGGTCCGCCATATTGAGTCGCAATAAGTGATGCCATTTTTAAGTCTCTCTTTTTAATATTAATAGGATACATTAATGTTTTCATATATATAAACATTAGTTATTCCCCCTTTCCCATGGCCAGTTTCGTCGCCAAGTCCATGCATTTGATTCATGATTTATTAAAAGAAGTGGGCCATATATGGACTCATATTTTTCAACTGCTTCTAGTAAACCTCTTGCATAATTATTATACAGATTAATTGCTTTTGCATCTTGGTCATTGACATCTAAATATAAAGCAAGATCTGCTAAAATAAAATAGTGTGATTGAATCAATCTTAATAATCCTTCTTTGGTATCAGTTATTGTAATTATTTTAGGATTATAGTGTTGATATTTATCAACAAATGATTTAAATGTAGTACCATATGATAAAGCAAGATTAGGGATAAAGAAATTGCTAATTTCTTCATTTGTATTAGTATTCCGATATGGAACATCAAAATAATTAATATGCTTTTGCATTGTTTTCGCCTCCGATATTATCATATGCTAAAAAAAGAAAAAAGAATGGGTTATTGTAATATTTCCCATTCACATTCTAAATCAATATTCAGTTTTATTTTTGCATCATATTCAATCATCTTGATGAGGGTAATGATATCTAAAAAACTGGCATTATCATAATTAATTATAAAATTAGCATGTTTATCACTAACCATTGCCCCACCTAGTTTATATCCTCGATAGCCGAGTTTATCTATTATTTGCCATGTAGAACAATTATTATTTTTAAATGTGCTCCCCGCATTATATGTTTGAAGAGGTTGATTTTGCCTTTTAAGGCTTAAATATCTTTTTACTTTTTCCTTAGGACTTTCAACGGAAGTTTCTTTTGATATTTTTAAAACTACTGATGTTATGATTTTGGTAGTATTATGAAAACATGATGTGCGATAATTAAAAGCAAAATTATTATTTTTATTTAAGACCGTTTGAAGCAATCCTTTTTCATCACAATAAGTAATACTATATATTAGTTCGCTTATACTTTTTTTATACGCACCTGCATTCATATATGTCATACCACCGATACTACCTGGTATAACTGATAAAAATTCACCACCTGATAAATTTAATTTAAGTAAATACTTAGATATCGTACTAGCATTAACTCCTGCTTCTACGTATATATATATTTCATTATCAGTTTCATCTAAGATGAAGTAATTGTTTAACTTTTCCAAATTAATTAATACAAGTTCAAAATGTCGATCATTCACTAATAAATTTGTACCTTTTCCTATTACAAAATATGGAATTTGATTTTCTTTTAAGTATTTTACACTTGTTAGTAGTGTATCTAAATCAAATGGTTTATATAATAATTCACAAGAACCCCCAACTCTAATTGATGTAAGTTCCTTAAAACTAACATTATCAGTTGCTTCACCCAGTTTAAGTTTCGTAATGAATTTTTTAAAGTTTTGCATTTTATTCATATTATGATTTCCTAAATTTTAATATGTGTTCTACTATTTCATCAAACGTTGCGGGGGGAGAGTATGCACTTAAATTGCTTAAATATTCATCATAGTTGTTGTCAATTTCGCGAATGCTTGTTATGATTTTATCTAAAGTTAATTCTTTTTCTCTAATTAAGATTCCAATACCTAAAGATTCTAAATATTGAGCATTAAAATATTGGTGGTTAGCTGTAACATTAGGGGAAGGAATTAAAATAGGAATAGCCTTAGAACCTAAAATTTCAAATATAGTTGTGGATCCACTTCTGGAAATAATAATACCAGCTCTAGACATTAATTCAAGCATCTTATTACTGTAGGCAAGAACCTCATAATGAGTGCCTTCTTTAAGTTCTGCTTTAACTTTGTCATAATATTTTACACCAGTAATTAGTGTAGTTGTATAATTTTTACTAAAATCATTATTTAAAAATTTAATAGCTAGATTATTAATTGCTTCAGATCCTATCGTTCCTGATGTAATTAAAATATTTTTAGATGAGCGATATTCATTTTTACTATATTCTTTTGCATCATAATATCTAGGGTTTCCCACCACATACTGATTTTTAGTATAACTTGGTAAAGGAAAAGTTGTAAGTAACATATCTACCTTTTTGGAAACTAATTTATTAGCAAGGCCAATAATACTATTTTGTTCATGAATAATCGTTTTTAGTTTTAGCTTTTGAGCCGTTTTAATTGTTATCCCACTAACATATCCTCCCATTCCTATAACTACTTCAATTTGTTCTTTTTTAAGTAGTTTTTTTATTTTTATTTGTTCTCTTAAATTTTTAAAAATCATTTTTATATTTTTAATAATTGATTTACTTTTCCCCATACAATTAAAATAATAGATTTTATCTATATTTATTGTACCAAGGGTTTCAAATCTTTTTTGGTCCTTATGATTAGTTATAAATATTACTTTATCACTAGGGTATTTTTGCTTATATTTATTAATTAATGCAAGTGCAGGATATATATGCCCTAGCGTGCCACCTCCACAAAATACAATGTTCATTTATTCACACCCTTATTTTTACATAATAAATTATATGCTTAATTTTAATATTAATTACTAGTATCTATCATTATTTTCACCACTAATATTTAGTACTATCGCAATCATCATCATTGATAGTAGTAAACTAGAACCTCCATAACTAATAATAGGAAGAGTAATTCCGGTTACGGGTAATAAGCCTATTACTACCCCTAAATTAATAAAAACTTGAGTGAAATAAATTAGACCTATTCCAAGGCATATATATCTATAATGTTCGTTTGTGGTTTTAATACTTACTTTAAAAATTCTATAAATTAAATAAGCGAATAATATTATTACAATAATTCCACCTATTAATCCAAATTCTTCACAAATTATTGCGAAAATAAAATCGTTTTGTGGTTCTGGTAAAAAGAAATGTTTTTGCATTGATTTATTAAAACCAAGTCCAAAAATACCACTTGGAGAAATTGCATATAGTGATTGAATTGTTTGAAACCCACTTCCTAAAGGATCCGACCAAGGATCAAGAAAAGCTAGTATTCTTTCCATTCGATATGGAGCACTAAGAATTAGCACAACAATTCCACATACACCTAGGATGAAAAGTAATGTAAAATACTTTAAAGGTGCACCACTACAAAACAGTAAGAGGATACAAGATATTACTAGTACAACCCCGGTACCAAAATCTGGTTGTAGCATAATTAAGCCAAAAATAATAAAAATAATTAATAATATTCCCATAAAATATTTAAATTTGAGTAAATCTTTATCATGCAAGCTTAAATATTTAGCAAGTAATAAAATAATAGATATTTTCGCAAACTCTGCTGGTTGAAAACTAAAACTACCAAATCCAATCCAACTTCTAGCCCCACCTCGAAGTACACCAATTCCAGGTATTAAGACTAAAATTAAAGAAACTACACTTAAGATAAATATTAGTGTTGTTTGTTTTAATAATTTGTTAATATCCATATTGATAATAACAGCCATTAAAAAAAGTCCTGCTACCGCAAATAAAAACTCTCTTTTAAAAAAATAAAAAGCATCATCATATTTATAAGATGCAACAACATTACTAGCACTATATACCATTAAAAGACCTATTACGACTAATATCATAAATGTTACAAGTAAGGGGGAGTCTATTTTTTTAGTTTTTATTTTCACTGTTATCACCATTTAATTATATGAACAATTGACTTTTTATAGAAGAAAAAACATATCAAATTGATATGTTTCTCATTTATTAGCAGATCCTAAATATTTTATTTCAAAACCTGGACTTTCTTTACCAGTACTTGAATCTTTTTTAGTAGTATTAAAATTTATACTATATATTGCCCCCGCATATTTTATTTTAAATTCTTCATTATCATATGCTCCATCACAATATGTTTCATACCATTTTTTTACAAGTTCAATTTTTTCTTCTAATGGTTGTTCCGCTAAATAATTAGGGTAAGCAAAATGATAATATTTTGAATCTAAATATGTCGTTTTATTGATTAATGCATCTAAGGTAAGGGTACTACCAGACACTTCATATTTAGTATCAAACGGAAGTGGTAATAGTAATAATCTATTTTGACTATTTTGTTTTATTACCATTAGTGGTTGTTCAATTGTCATTGTTAGGGAATTAGTGTAACAAAAGGCATAATACCGTTTTCCTTCACTTACAAAGGTTCGATATTGGTAAGAATATCTTGTACCATCATTATCCCACGCAACAAGTCTTATTTCTTTGCTGTATTTTTGAGGATTACCGAATTCATCTTTTTCATCAAGTTTTTTGGTTTCTTTCCCAAACTTAGCTTTACCGTTATCATTAGTTTGGTCAATTGAACTAATTATTATTTTTTGTTCATCACTATACCTTGCTAAATGATGAGCCCATGCATCGCTAACTTTAGTGAAATCATTTTCTACCAAAACATAGTTACTATTAGTACTACCAACTGAAACATTAACATTATCCATATCAAAATGAAGTTTGGGAATTGATTCTTTATAAATAAAATAATCTTGAAGTTCTTCAGCTATGGTAAGGTCAAAACCATATTCAAATGTTTTGTATTCATTACGAATTTTACAACTTGTAAGAGCTATAAAGCAAAAGATTATAAGACTACATAAGAATACTTTTTTATTTTTAGAAATCTTTGTCATTATCGTTTAAACCATATTTTTCATAGAAAGCCTCTTTAAATTCAAGGAATCGATCTTCTTTAATAGCTTTCCTAATACCTTTCATTAAATTTTCAAGAAAATGAATATTGTGAATTGATATTAATCTCGCCGCAAGTATTTCTTCAGCTTTTACTAAATGTCTTATATATGCTCTTGTATAATTTTTGCAAGTATAGCAATCACACTCAGGGTCGATTGGTGAAAAATCTGTTTCAAATTCTTTATTCTTTAGAATTAGTCTACCACGTGAAGTCATCGCACATGAATGACGAGCAATTCTAGTTGGAAGAACACAATCAAACATATCTATACCACGTTCAACACCATCTAGGATTGCCCCGGGACTTCCTACTCCCATCAAATATCTTGGTTTATCTTTAGGTAATAATGGAGTAGTATAACTTAAAACAGTGTTTTGGGTACTCTTTGGTTCACCAACACTAAGGCCACCAATTGAAAAACCATCAAAAGGTAATGATGTAAGTTCTTTAGCACAGTACTTTCTAATATCTTCAAATTCTCCACCTTGTACAATTCCAAATAAACCTTGTGTATCTTTGTTTTTATGAGCTTCAAGGCCACGTTTAGCCCATCTAATCGTTCTTTCAACTGATTTTTCCATATATTCACGAGTAGAAGGATATGGTGGACATTCATCAAAGCTCATCATAATATCACTACCTAAACTATTTTGAATTTCAATGGAAAGTTCTGGAGATAAGAATAATTGTTTACCGCTCTTATGATGTTTGAAGTAAACACCTTCTTCTTTGATATCTCTAATTTTCGCAAGTGAAAATACTTGAAATCCACCTGAGTCAGTAAGAATGGAGCGATCCCAATTCATAAATTTGTGTAAGCCTCCCGCTTGTTCAATAATCTTGTGACCTGGTTGACACCATAAATGATAAGTATTAGATAAAATGATTCCTACTTCCATTGCTTCTAATTCTTCTTTTGATAAAGCTTTAACCGTTGCTTGAGTTCCCACAGGCATAAAACAGGGAGTATCAAAAGTTGAATGTGGAGTTGTAATTTGTCCAAGGCGAGCCATAGTTCTTGAATCTTCTTTTACTAGTTTGTATTTTATAACCATGTTAGTCTCCTTATATTATGTTACTATTTTTAATCTATATGTATTGTACCTTATTATTGATTTTTTTGCAAGTATAAGTGTTTAAATTTAAAGTCTATGAAAGGCAGCACTAAAAATGCTGCCTATTTTTTATAATCTTTTTTGAAGTTCTTTTCTTAATTCTTCATAACCAGGTTTACCTAGAAGAGCAAACATATTTTTCTTATAACTTTCAACTCCTGGTTGATTGAATGGATTTACACCAGTCATATAACAACAAGTACCACAACTTAACATAAAGAAATATAGTAAATAACCAATATGATAAGCATCTATTTTTTCTATTTCTAGAATGATGTTAGGCACACCACCATCAACATGGGCAAGAATAGTACCAAGTTCAGCTTGTTTATTAACTCCACTTAGTTTTTGACCTTTTAAGTAATTTAGGCCATCTAAATCTTGGGTTTCTTCTTTCATTATAATATCAGCTTCTGGGCTTTTAATGTCAAGTATTGTCTCAAACATTAAGCGTTCACCATCTTGAATGTATTGACCCATTGAGTGAAGATCGGTAGAATAAACTAAACTTGCTGGAAATACACCTTTATGATCTTTACCTTCTGATTCACCAAATAGTTGTTTCCACCATTCACTGATAAAAGAAAGTTTTGGTTCATAAGTTACTAATACTTCAATTTTTTTACTCTTGTTATATAGTATGTTACGAATTGATGCATAAAGTAAAGCCGGATTTTCCATATATGAAAGTGTTGTTAATTCATCATATGCATCTTTAGCCCCTTGCATTAATTGATCAATTTCAATACCTGCACAAGCGATTGGTAATAAACCAACTGCCGTAAACCAAGAGTATCTACCACCTATATCATCTGGAACGATAAATGTTTCATAACCTTCTTGTGTTGATAATACTCTAAGGGCTCCTCTTGCTTTATCAGTGGTTGCGAAAATACGTTTATTAGCATCTTTACCATATTTAGATTCAAGTAATTCTTTAAATAATCTAAACGCAACTGCAGGTTCTGTTGTTGTGCCAGATTTAGATATTACATTAATGCAGAAGGATTTATCTTTTACATATTCAAGTAATTCAGCTGTATAAGTAGAAGAAAGTGTATTACCACAAAATACTATTTCTACACCATTTTTTTTAAAGTATGGTGTTAAGGCTTCAATTACCGCTTTCGCACCTAAATATGAACCACCAATACCAATTACTACTAAAACTTCAGCATTTTGTTTTACAAATTCTGCTGCTTTTTTAATTCTTGCAAACTCATCTTGATCGTATTCATAAGGGTATTTAATCCAACCTAGAAAATCATTTCCTTCTCCTGTTTTGTTTAACAAAGTGTGAAAGGCTTCAAGTGTTTTAGTTTCGTTGTTTTTGATTTCTTCAGTTGATATAAATTTATTTACATTTTGATAATTAATTTTCATAATACACCTCTAAATGTTATCTATCATATTTAAGATTTCAGCTTTAAGAGTGGAAATAAAGTTTGTTGCTTCTTCTTTTGTTTTACCTTTAATTGCAATATAAATCTTTAATTTAGGTTCCGTTCCAGATGGACGAAGTACAAACCAACCACCATCATCAAAAATATATTTAAGTACAAATGATTGAGGAAGGGCAAGTTTAGTACAAGTTCCATTCTCATGTCTTTCTAGTTTATCATAATCTTCAATAATGTGAATCTTTTTACCAGCCATTTCTGTAAGTTTCATGTTTTGGAAAGTACGCATTATTTTTTCTATTCTTGCGCTACCTTGAGCACCAGCTAAAGCAATGTTATGAACACCTTCAAGATAATATCCATATTCTTCAAAGATTTTTTCTAAGGCATCAATTAATGTCATATTTAAAGTTTTGTAGTATGATGCAACTTCTGCAAGAAGTAGGGAAGCTTGGAAAGAATCTTTATCTCGCACAAAGTCTTTAATAACATAACCATATGACTCTTCATAACCAAAGAAGAACATTTTATCATTACTACCCTCAAGTAGAGCAGCTTGTTCACCAATAAACTTAAAGCCTGTTAAAGTTTGAATTAGTTCCATGCCATATTTATCACATATAGCTTTTGCTAGATTAGAGGTTACAATGGTATTGAAAACAACACGCTTTTTATCACAGTGTTTAAATCTTGCAAGATAATCGAGAAGAATAGCACCTGTTTGATTTCCTGTTAATAAAACATAATCTCCTGATTTAGATTTCGCAGCAATACCCATACGGTCAGCATCAGGGTCAGTTGCGATAAGAATATCCGCATTTTCTTTTTTTCCTAGTTTTATTGCATACTCAAAAGCTGATGGTTCTTCAGGATTTGGTGATTTTAAAGTACTAAAATTACCATCTGGTATCATTTGTTCAGCAACTGGAATTACATGATATCCTTTAGATGTAAGAATGTTAACCATATGTGAAGCACCAGTACCATGAAGTGGTGTATACACAATTTTAATATTATCTGTTGGAACTTTTTGAACTGTTACCGTTTTAACATTTTCAACATATGGTTCATCAACTTCTTTATCAATTACTTTTATTAAACCAAGGCTTTTTAATTCTTCAAAAGTCTTAGTTTTAATATGAAACATATCATTTATTTTACTAATCTTAGCTATAACTTCATCTGCAAGATGTGGAACTAATTGACATCCTTTGTCATCATAAACTTTATAACCATTATAAATTGGGGGATTGTGACTTGCGGTAATCATAATACCACCAGCACACTTTAAGTATCTAACCGAAAAACTTAGTTCTGGGGTTGAACGAAGACTTGAGAATATATATACCTTAGCACCTTGAGATGCGATAACTTCGGCTGCGGTTTGTGCAAATAAGTAAGAATTTTTTCGGCAATCGTAAGATATTACAACCCCTTGTTCTTTTAAGTTAGGGTATTTTTCTTCCATATATTGGTAGAAACCTAATGTTGTTTTGCGTACAACATATATATTCATACGATTAGTACCAACGCCTAGAATTCCTCTTAAGCCACCAGTACCAAAAGCAATATCACTACCAAAGGCATCAATAAGTGCATCTTCATTTTTTTCTATTTGATCTAGTTCTTTTTTTAAGTCTTGATCTAATTCTTTAAATGCTTTCCATTTATTAACTTTTTCTAAAATATATTGTTCCATATTAGTCCTTTCTTGATACAAAGTTATAATAAGCTCCCATCATACCACCATCATTTTTGTAGTAAGCTCTTTTAATGATTGCGGTATTTTTAAAGCCATCTACTAAGTATCTATTAATAGTTTTATTCAACTCTTCAATAAATTGTTCTCTATTAGTGATTCCTCCACCTATAACAAAGGCTTCGGGATTGAATGTATATATTAAGTTAGCAATACCTACTGCTAAATAATGATAAAAATTTGCTACAGCTTGTTCTGCTAGAAAATCATCTTGGTCATATAAATCAAATATTTCTTTACCATTATGAACGTTTAGTCCTAAATCTTGTGCATATTTAACTAAAGCTTTAACTGAAGCAATTGATTCAAATTTTTCTTTTGGTAAAAGCATTCTACCAACTTCACCAGCGTTATAGTTAGCGCCACGCCATATTTTACCATTAAAAACAATCGCTCCACCAATGCCCGTACCAACTGTAATTGTGAAAAAGTTTTTAAATTCTTTAGCAGCTCCACTTGTACCTTCAGCAATCGCAAAGCAGTTTACATCGTTATCCGCAACACACTCTAAATTGAAGTTTTTCTTGAAAAATGTTTTAAAATCCCAATTTCTAAAACTTGGTATTGCTTCTGGTGCCGTCGCAACAACCCCTCTTTCATGGTCAATACTACCAGCACAAGAAACTCCAACACCATCAACTTGATAATGAGATAAAAGTTCTGAAGCTAAATTGTATAATTTCTTTTCTAATTCTGGTTGTGATAAAGTAGCCTCTGTTGGTACTTTATGCTTTTCAACAATTACTTCATCTTTGATGATACCATATTTAATATCAGTACCACCTATATCAAAACATAAAACTTGCATATTTTTTCTCTCCTTATATTTCTTTTATTTCTTTAACAACAATTTGTAATTCTTTTCTTCTTTGAGTATAGCCATTAACCATTAATAGTTGACCATTTCTAAGGTGATTATAGTTTGAATAAACATTTGGGAAAATGGTTAATTCTATAACATTTATATCATCTGAAAATTGAATAAAGGCCATAGTTTCATTATTTTTTGTTTTTACTTGTTTAATTGATTGAATATAACCTAAAACTTTAACATTCATATTTTCACTAACATCACTTATATGCCTTAGGTTATACTTTGTGTATAATTCTTGATATTGATTTAAAAAATTATATTTAATGTTTAAACCTATAATTGATTTTTCTTTTTCTAGCAATTCACCATAAGTAAACTCATCTTGATCATATTCTTGAGGAACATAATTAGTAACAAAATCATATGACATTCTATCAATAATTGTTTGATAGTTGTCAATCATTGCTTTTTTGGTTATTCCAAAGGAATCTAAAGCTCCACTATATATAATATTTTCAATTACTGAACTAGGTAGAAAACTAGATGTACGTTTAATAAAATCATTAAAGCTTGTAAATTTGCCTTTTTTTCTTTCTTCAATAATATCATTTACTTTAACACTTCCAAGTCCTCTTATAATGGTTAGTGGAAATATTATTTCTTTACCATCGGTAATAAAACTATCAAAACTATCGTTAATACTTGGACCTTTTACTGGTATTTTCTTTTTTAGCACTTCTTGATAATATAATTTAATATCTGTATCACTACCAATTACACTTGACATTAAGGTTGCAAGATAATATGTTTGATAATGGCACTTTAAGTAAGCTGTTTGATAAGAAACTTTAGCATAAGCAAAAGAATGAGCTTTATTAAATCCATATGATGCAAACTTAACAATATAGTCATAAATTAAATTAGCCGTTTTATCAGAATAACCTTGTTTGAGACTTGAAGCTACAAAGTTTTCTCGTTCAACTTCTAGTACTTCTAACTTTTTCTTAGATACTGCTCTTCTTAAAATATCAGCTCTACCTAAGCTGTATCCCGCAAATTTTCTCGCAATAAGCATTATTTGATCTTGGTAAACTATCGTACCATATGTTTCTTTTAAAATTGGTTCTAGGTCAGGATGTGGATATTCTATTTTTTCTTTTCCTAATTTTCTTGCAATAAAGTGGGGAATCATATCCATAGGGCCTGGCCTATATAAAGCAAGGGCACTAGCAATATCTTCAAACGAATTTACTTTTAAATCCATTAGTACTTTTCTCATCCCCGCCGATTCTAATTGAAATACTCCAGAAACATCACCACGTGCTAACATTTTAAATGTTTCTTGATCATTCATTTCTTTAGGGAATGAAAAGTCAATACCATTTTGTTTAATCAATTGTAAACATTTATCAATATTAGTTAAATTTCTTAACCCTAAAAAGTCCATTTTTAAAAGTCCTAAAGCTTCTAAATCACTAGATTCGTATTGTGTTTGATATATCTCATCTAATCCATTATCAAGGGGAGTGTGATGAACTAAATCATTACGCGTGATAATTATCCCCGCCGCATGCGTTGATGTATTGCGAGGTAAGCCTTCCATTTTTGAAGCAACCCTTAAGACTTGGTTGATATCTTCATAGTCTTCCATTAATTGTTGCAATATTTGATCGTGTTCAATTATTTGTTTTAGAGTTGAGGTATATATCTCTTTTAGTGATAAACTATTAATTCTTTTTAATATTTCATTAAGTCTTATATCACTTAATTTATAAACTCTTGAAGCATCTCTTAAGGCAAGTTTTGCTTTAAAAGTTCCAAAGGTCACAATATGAGCTACCCTATTTGCACCATATTTTTTACCTACATATTTAATCACTTCATCACGTTTATCATCTGGAAAGTCCGTATCTATATCAGGCATAGAAATTCTTTCTTTATTTAAAAAACGTTCAAACAATAGATTATACCTAATTGGATCAATATCTGTAATTCCTAGTGAATATGCAACAAGTGATGCGGGGGCTGATCCTCTACCAGGGCCTACATATATACCATTTGTTTTAGCATACTTAATAAAATCCCAAACAATAAGAAAATAATCACTAAACCCCATCGATTTGATTGTATCTAGTTCATAATCAATTCGTTCATAGTATGGTGTAATATTTGTTATTCCATTTTGTTTTAGTCTTTTTTGTAATCCTTTGTAACTTAATTCTTTTAAATAAAGATTGGCATCAATACTTTCATCATATCTTGGTAAATAGTATTTTCCAAATTCAAGTTTAACATTGCATTTTTCAACAATCTCTTCAGTATTTTTAATTAAATCATCAAAACCATTAAATATTACTTCAATTTCTTCTGGTGAATATAATTGAGATGACTTCTCTTTATCACTAATATTAACCTTATCACCTGAATTTGCGATTGACTTAAGGGTTTGATACACATCAATATCTGCTGCATCTAAATAACTAACTTTAGAGATTGCTACCATTTTGTAGTGATTACCACTAAACATATCATAACAGTCTTTAGTAATTTCGATTTCTTTTTCACCTTGTCTAGATAGTCCTACGTACAATTGGTCAAAGGAACTTTTTAATACTTCTAAATGTTGAAAAATCATATTATAGTTTCGATTAAGATAATACTGATAAAGAATACTCTCTGTAAAAGGAATAATTACTAACAAACCTAAACTATTATTTAATACTTCATTTAAATCTATTTTTTTATTATTTATCATATAGATGGAAGATAACTTCATTAGGTTGCGATAACCAAAATTATTCATTGCATATAATAAAATATTACTAGTATTACCATTATATTCATACTTTAATTGTAATCCTAAAATAGGTTTAATTCCATATTTTTCAGCAAGTCGGTAAAACTTAACCGCCCCATACATATTACCATCATCCGTTATTGCGGCTGCATGATAATTATACTTTTGTAGTGCTTCAAATGCAGCTTCAAGTCGACATGAACTTTGCAACATTGAATATTCTGTATTCAAATAGAGATTGGTATATCGCATTTTATTAACCATCCTTTTTTAAAAATATACCACATTATGCAAATTTTTACAATTAAGATGATTAAAATATTTGCGAAAAAACATTTACAATGCAATATCTTTTATTACTTTGGTAGTATCATCAAAATTATTTACAACTTAAATTATAATTTTATATTGTTAATTAGAAAAAAATAAGTAAGCTTACTCATAGAGTAAACCTACCTAATTTTGTTTGTGAAAGTAATTTGTTATTTGTTGTTTTTATTAATTATGAAATATGGGCCACATCCATCGCGTTCGTGAGTTACTATATAGCACCAAGAAAAATCTTTACCAATCACATAAAACTCAACTAATCCATTATTTTTAATCTTTATTGAACTATCGTTTTCTTTGGAAAGTGGTGTTGAAACATCATCACTCATAAACCCATTATCATATTGGAATTCCACTGCGCCAGTTTTATCAACACTATCATATGCTGCCATTGCATCATTGCCTTTTAAATTTTCAACCAAATTTTGTTCACAAACCATCCATAGATATCCGTGATTTGGAGCATAACATTTTAGTTTTTTTAATTGCTTAATTGAAATTCTTGGCACAAAGTTTTCTATAAAATTTTTAACAAAGTTTTCTTTAGAAATAATGTTTCCCATCTTCTTCCTCCTACATATAATAACTAAACCATTTTAACCACACATGAACGTCGCTAACAAGTTTGTTTCTAACTCCCTGGGCAATAGGATACTGATATTCATGCCAGTTAAAATGAACTGGAGAAGGTTTTCCTTTATACATATGATGAGTTGTGTCCAATCGAACTTGTCTATATCCATCTGCAGAAACCCATCTATTTTTATCTGCTTTTGTATATCCTTTTCCTAAATATTGTTGAGAGGCCTTAGCCGCTTTATAAGGTAAATCCACTTATAATGTAAACTTATCTAATTTTGTTTGTGAAAGTAATTTGATAATTTTATACTTTATTTATTGTTTAATAAATTAATATATTTTATTCATTTTCATTCAAAATTCTCTTTTTCAAAAGTTTTTGTCTTTTTGCAACAACACATTGATAATCATAACTAACTTTAGATCCACAATGTGGGCATTTATAAATATAATATGACTTTGAAATTTCACTCATTCCCAACGTGGAGTGTCCTAATATTTTATTAGAATAATCTTGTTCTCCTTTTTTATATATTTTAGTTATTTTTTCTTTTTTAAGTCGAGCACCACATTTGTGGCAAAACATTCTTTTAAAAATCATACCAACCGGCATTTCAATTTCCAAACCTTTCCATCCCATATTATTCTCCTCCAAATAATAATTTAAATAATTCAACAAAATCAATTGAAATAGACCATCCAAACCAACCGGCACCAAAACCAAATTTAAATTTACCATCTTTATACATATATGTTATACCTATAGTAAGACCTTCAATACTAGCATCAATAATTCTGCCATCATATCCTATTTCTAATACGCTCGCACCAGCATCGATTCCTATTCCTTTTTTATAATTTATACCTACATAAACACCAATATTACCAGCAGAAACATATAAAGAATAATTTTCATTGTTGTCAAAATATAAACTGCCTTTATAAATTGATAAACCCCAATTGACTACTTCAAATTCTTTTTGTGATAATACAAAGAACCTCGGTTCATCGGTATCAAACCATTGATTTTCCCAATGTGGATTCCAATAATTTCCATTTTCTATTTTCGAAGTAACGTTTGGTATTCCAAAAGTTGAAATCATCATAGTTGTACTTAAGCCACTTAATATTCCTAGATTTGTAGTACTTGATGATTTTGCTCTATCAACTGGATTGTTATTCATGTAAGCATATAGATTTAAACCATTGATTGAATATGGATTCAAACTAGATACATCTACTGGCTGAATAAATCTACATAACGTTGGACTGTAGTACCTGCGTCCCACCATTGCAAGTCCAGTTTCTTTATCATAGTAATATCCTTTATATCTAAAGGGATTGTTTTCTATTACAT
>CAVJDT010000036.1:0-18870 GCA_963648435.1 Bacillota bacterium | reverse complement strand
AATAGTTTAGAACTTTTTAATATTTTACTTTTTTGCATTTTGTCCTCCTTTTTTTACCCATACATTATATAAGACACATCCATTTTGTAAAAGGTATAACTGATATTTATATATAACCAAAAGAGCTAGTTTCCTAACTCTTTTTTTGCTTATATAAGGCCAAGTTCTTGTAATAAGTATTTAGCAACTTCTGAGTTTTCTACTTTTTGTTTTAATTCAGGTTCATTTATAATATTGAAGTTTTCACGATCTTTGTTATATTCATTATATACATCTTCAATAATTTGACCTTCATTTTCAAAATCAATTGTATCAAAATTTGTTGTTATTTTATTATCAACAAATGCATTTAGTGCAACCTTTGTGATTTCATCATTATTTAAGTCTTTAACTGCTGCTATTGATTTCTTGATTTTTTCATCAGCGTTTTCAGCATCACTTAAAGCATGTTTAATATCAATTAATTTTCCAACACTTTCGGCGTTATCTTTTAATACTTGACGGTTTGTGAAATCGTATTTGTAATTACCATTTTCATCTTTTGGATTAATATTTAAGTAAGACTGACCTAACATTAACATCAAAATTTCACCAATGGTTTCACTTGCTATAACAGAAGTACTCGCTGTTAACATTAGTTCTTTAACTTTAGCACCATCTACTACATCGTATGTGCTAGAATCGTATAATATTTCATCACATATATCTAAGACTTCAAATATGCCTTTTACTTCATTGGCCCAACCATTTAAACGAATTTCTTGCATATCTTCATCTTCAAGTATAATTGAATATCCTGCATTTAGAGTCATTTTTTCAATCATATCTTTTAGATGTGGACTAAAAATAGCTGATGAATCAAGGGCTTTTAACAATGTTGCTAAATTGGTTTGAGTAGTTTCGTTTCGTTCTTCCATTAACGTACCAAAATCAATTTCATTGATGTTTCCAAACTTCATGATGGCTTTAAATATTTCTATTAAATGTGCTGGTTCTTTTTCCCAATCAATATTACTATCATATAAATCTAGGGTAATATTCATATTTTCTAGTGTTTCGGTAATATTTAATTCATTCATAATATAGTTGATGATTTCAGGTTCTTTTCCTTTTGTTACAATAGAATCAAAGATTTTTGTAATTAATGCTTCTATTGTATCTTCATCAACATTCAACTCTTCTTTATTAGTGATACCAGTTTTTTTAACTAAATCTATGATATCAAGTAAATTTGAAATTTCTACTTTAAATTCTTCAAGGGTTGTATTTTCTAAAGCTCTTAGATTGAAAAGATTTGTTATATCTGTATATTCAGTTTTTGAAACCATTTTGTCAATCATATCAAATATGGCTGTGCCAAAAATATCAGAATCTCGTAAAGCTGTAAGTAATCTTACAATTTTAAGGTTAGTGTTTTCATCTTTTGATGCAATAATTTGATTAAAGTCAATTGATGTAATATCACCAAAAGCAATGATTGAATTGAATATTTCTATTAGTTTTGTTGGTTCGGTTTCCCAATTAACATCTTCTAGATTTAGGGGTACTTCCATTTCTTGTAGTTTAGTGTTTATGTCTGTTTTATCTAGTAAGTAGGTTACAATTTCACTTTCTTTACCTTTAACAAGGATTGAAGCAAAAATTCTAGTAATTAATAGTTCAACATTTTCTTCCGTTAAATTTAATTCTTTTGTTTCATCTAAAATATTGGTATCAATAATTGTATCGAGGATTTGTAGTAAATTTATTAGTTCTTGATAGAATTCTTGAGATGATACATTTTTAATATTTTCAATGTTAAGTAGTTCAACTATTTCTTTAATATTACTTGTTTCTGAATCATTTGTAAAAGCTTCTATTAAATTTATACTAACTAATCTAAATATGTTAGATTCTGATATTTCTTTAATTACACTATCATACACATATTCATTAGAATCGTTTTTAAGCACTAATGTTTCTATAGAGAAGTTATCAAAATTTCTTGCTTCTTTAGGAAGTAACATTACTTCTTTAACTATTTTGCCAATTATTTTTCCTTCTTCTTGCCAGTCAGGATTTAAACCTTCAAATAACACTTCATATGATAATTTATCTTGTTTTGCTTTGGTTAAGGCAAATTTGATAATTGTTTTTTCATTTCCTTTTACTATTGATAATTCAAACACTTCATCAATTGCATCTTCTAGGGTGGCTGCGGCTAAATCAGTATCTGTTATAAACTCACCATCATTAAAGATATAGTTATGTAAGTTATTGTTTTCTGCTAATTTTTGGTAAATAACTAAAACACTTGATACATCTGTTTTAATACAAGTTTCTAATTTTTCAGGTGATAATACCACATTCATTTCTTTAGTTTGGTCATCAACTAGTTCAATTAGTTTTTCACTTAATTTAGGTAGGGCATAGTTGACAACGATTGAAGATGTCATTAACACATTTAGGACTTTATCACTACTTGTAACAAGTGATTCTTCTAATAATAAATCTTCTAAATGGTTGACATTTAATTTTAAACCTACTAGGATATCGAGTGATTCATTTAAAGCTTTTATTAAAATATCAGCTTCCTTACTAGCATCCATATTAGTAATTGCATCTAACAAAGTAACGTCTTGTGCTTCTTTTTCCATCTTTTCAATTAGTTTTTCTTTGATTGTAGGGGCTAACAATTTAAGGAGTTTCGTTTTGCCTATTGTATTATGAAGTATTTTTATATCATCCTTGGTTAACTTTTCAAATGATATTACATCTTCACTAATTTCCATTCTTGAAACAATTTTAAGTGTTGCATGGATGTTACCATATTCTTTGATAATGTTATAACTACCCGTTGATGTTTTTACTTTCAAAATTGTACCAAGGTATTTAGCAGGGATGCTTAAATCGGTATCTTTATCTTTAGTAATAGTAAATGTTTTATAAGCTATTGAACCGTTTAGTTTTTCACTTAGTTCTTCTAAATCAAAGTTTTCTTCACTGACTGTGGTTTGATCATCTTTTTTTGTCATTTCATTAATAACTGTATAATCTTTAATGCCTGTTTGTGCAACATTTATAATTCCATAAATCGGGAAAAACAAAATTATAGATGCGAAAATAAAACGTCCAAAACCAATACCAAGTGAAATTAAGCGTGATGGCATTGATGGTTTTACTTTTGAATCACCACCAGGATAAATAAACCATTTAAGAGTACATCTAAAAATTATTCTATTGATTTGAGCAAGCAATAAGCAAATTAGTAAGCATGCATAATATGTGGCAAAACGTACTATCGCAATTGTTATACTCTCACAAAGTTCTTGTGTGGCTCCTTCAACATTGCTTTCGGTAATTTCTTTTACCTTATTTAATACGAAATCATGAATACTACCAATGCTTGGTAAATTAATTTGCATAACTATTTCTGCTATTTTATCAGCCATAAATAGATAAATAATAAAAGGTATTAAAAAAGCACATAGGTTTAATAAAGTTCTTTTCCATCCTTTTAAGTATGCAACTAATAAATAGAGAATTAAAAATATTAAAACAATTACATCAAATATAATAAATCCCACTTTAAATATTGTATCGTTCATAAGACACCATCCTTTGTCATAATTATACTATATTTTGTGCTATTTTGAAAGAGTTAAACATTAAATTTGTTTATTACACGCAATATTAATGCTATCTAATTTATTAAGGCAGTCTTCATAACCCCTAGTTATGTATTCAGCATTGTTGATTGTGGTTGTACCTTTAGCCATATTGCTTGCAACAATTAAGGCAAACCCACAGCGTAAATCACTAGCATTTACAATTCCCGCTTTTAATATTGATGGTTCAATGATTATTTTTTTGTTTTCATAATAGATAGAAGCATTCATTTTTTTAAGTTCTTTAAGGTGGCTAATTCGCTCATGATATATTAAATCTTCTACAACGGAAGTATCATTTGCCTTTAATAATACCGTTGTAATTATAGGTTGAAGGTCAGTAGGAAAAGCTGGGTATGGTCCTGTCTTTAAATTTATGGATTTTATTATATTAGGTGTAGTTAATGTTAGTTCATTATTTTTCGCTCTAAATTCACCACCCATTTGTTCTATTACTTTTGTAACATTTTGTAAATCTAGCAAGTTTACATTTATTAATGTAAGTTTACTATTTGAATTTCCCATTGCAAGTAGTAAATAACTACCTGCTTCAATTCTATCTGGCATTATTTTATAGGTTGTGCCATGAAGCTTTTTTACGCCTTTTATACTGATGGATTGATTACTAACAAAAGTGATATCTCCACCCATTTGTTTTATGAAGTTAATTACATCTATTACTTCTGGTTCTACCGCAATATTATTAAGGATGGTTTCACCTTTGGTATATACTGATGATAAAATTGCATTAATGGTGCCACCTACTGTGACCATAGGAAAATCAATAGTCGTTGGTTTTAGGTTTTTGACTTTAAATTTTAGAGTATTTTCAATATCTATTTTTACACCTTGTTGTTCAAAAACACTTAAATGAATATCTATAGGTCTAGTCGTAAATGCACAACCACCTGGATAAGTCATTTCTATTTGATGTTTTCGAGATATTAGTGCTCCTATTAAATAATATGAAGCTCTAATTTTCTTTACATAATCAGATGTAATAACTGATTTTATTTTTTTAGCATGAATAATTAATCTTCTTGTGGCATATTCATATTTAGTAGTTACATCAATACTATCTAATAGTCTTATCATATTGATAACATCAGATATTAATGGAACGTTCTCTAGAATTACACATTCTTTGGTTAGTGTCGATGCAACAATAATTGGTAAACTAGCATTTTTAGAACCACTTATTTTAATAGTACCATTTACTGGGTTGCTTCCTGTTACTTTGTATTTCATTTTTTTATCTCCTTCTTTTTTACATACTACAATTTATGCTTTTTAACTCTTTATAATACATTTTCTTGTTTTTTATTTAAAAATGTGGTATGATAATACTATATGAAATAGTAAAATTAAAAAGGAGGAGAGCTATGAGATATCGTATAGAGAAAGATTCCCTTGGGGAACTCAAAGTACCTGCAGAAGTATATTATGGTATTCAAACTTTAAGAAGTAAAGATAACTTTGAGATTACTAAACGGGGAATTTGTCGTCAAATGATTAAAGCCCTCGTTATTGTTAAAAAAGCCGCAACCAAAGCTAATCTTGATGCGGGTTTAATAGATGAAAAAATCGCGAAAGCTATTATGCTTACTTGTGATGAAATTTTAAATGGGCGCTTGCATGGTCAATTTGTTACTGATTTAATCCAAGGTGGAGCAGGAACAAGTATGAATATGAATGCTAACGAGGTTATTGCAAATAGAGCTAATGAAATGCTTGGAGGTAATAAAGGCGACTATAATTTAGTTAACCCACTTGATCATGTTAATTGTAGTCAATCAACTAATGATGTGATTCAGACCGCTGGTAAACTTGCTATTATCAAACAATTAAAGAAAACTTTAGTTGAACTTAAAAAATTACAAAATGCTTTTTTAGATAAAGGTAAAGAATTTAGTAATATTATTAAAATTGGTCGTACTCATTTACAAGAAGCTGTACCAATTACTCTAGGTCAAGAGTTTAATGCTTATGCTAGTGTCCTTGCTCGTAATATTAAAAAGGTTGAATCTTGTATTGATTATTTAGCAGAAGTTAATATGGGTGGTACCGCAATTGGTACGAGCATTAATACAAATACTAAATATTTAAAGAAAGTTGTCTTTTATTTAAATAAGTTTTCTGGTGAAGAATTTAAGAGTGCTAAAGATTTAGTAGATGCAACTCGTCATCTAGACTGTTTTGCTTATACAAGTAGTATGCTAAAACTTACCGCAACTTCTCTTTCTAAAATTGCTACCGACTTAAGACTTATGGCAAGTAGTAATATTGATGAAATTAGTTTACCAATCATGCAACCGGGCTCATCAATTATGCCAGGCAAATTTAATCCCGTTATTCCTGAAGTAGTAAATCAAGTTGCTTACTATATTATAGGACTTGATGTAACTGTAACTAGTGCGGTTGAAGCTGGTGAACTTGAACTTAATGTTTACTTACCAGTTATCTTAATGGCAATATTCGAACAAGTATCAACTCTTAGAAGAGCCGCCCGTACTTTAAGAGAAAGTTGTATTGAAGGTCTTACTTGTAATAAGGTTAGTGATTTAACTGACCATAATGTAGCCCTCGCAACCGTGCTTGCCCATTACACTAGTCATGATGAGGCTGTTGAAATTGTTGAACTTGCTAAAAAAACAAATAGGTCCGTTAAAGATTTAGCCGTTGAAAAAGGATTACTTACTAAAGAACAAGCTAATATTATTCTAAATGTTGAGAATATGACTAATCCTAGTAATATTGATGATGATATCATTAAAACAATAAAGAGGAAATAAAAATGAAAAATATTAAAGATTTAAAAATTTATATTAGCGTAGACATTGAAGGAACTGCGGGTATTTGTGATTGGAAAGAAACAGAGCTTGGTGAAAATGATTATAATTATTTTCAAGAAGAAATGATTCAAGAAACAGTTGCTTGTTGTGAAACTTTAATTAGTTTAGGTATCACCAACATTACTGTACGTGATGCCCATGACAGTGCAAGAAATATTATTCCTAATCGTTTACCTAAGGAAGTAACATTAATAAGAGGTTGGACTGAAGGACCATGTGATATGATGGCAGGTCTTGATAATACTTATGATGGGGTTATCTTTATTGGTTATCATTCCCCCGCAAGAAGTATTGGCAATCCTCTTTCTCATACTTTAACTACCACCCTTAATCATATTAAAATTAATGGTAACATTGTTAGTGAATTTTTAATTAATACTTATTTTGCTCAATCACAATATAATGTTCCAGTAATTCTTCTTTGTGGTGATAACAACTTAACAAATATTGTTCATTCAGAAAATGTTTTTATTCAAACTGTATCAACAAATGTTGGCTTACATGGAGCTGTTATTACTAAACATCCTAGTATTGTATATAATGATATTAAAGAAAAAACTAAAAAAGCTGTAGAGATGCTTGCGAGTGATCCTTCTCAATTTATGGTTAAACTTCCTAATCATTTTGATACGGAAATTCACTTTAGAACTCACAAGCGTGCTTACCGTGCATCTTTTTATCCAAATGCAACTTATCTTGGTAGTGATAAAACTATGCATCACGCTGATAATTTCTTAGACGCGGTAAAATTTATTATGTTTACTGAATAGCATAAAGGTCTCAAGTTATCCTTGAGACCTATTTTTTTTAGTTATTCTGTTTCTTTCTTAATAGTACTACAGCTGATACTAGGGTTGCGGTTATCATAAAGTAATAGCCTAAGTTTTCTTTATAATCACATTGTCCTGGTTTTGTATCACGTTTTGGAATAGTAGTACCACTATTATCTGTATTTGAATTTTCGTTTAAAGAAACAGGGACACCGTTACTATCTAATTTGAATTCACCACGATATAGAGAAGTACCCATTTGTTGGTCTAATGCTTTACTCCAACCAGTTGGATAAGTTTTTTCTCCTGATGCGTTTCCTTCTTCATCTAATAGACGAACGATTCCTTCAGTATAGAAAGTAGTTGTTGCCATACTACCAAAGGCTTCATCGCCAACATAAGATGCAGCTCTAGTTATTTTACCATCTTTATCTACTTCAACAGGTAAATAAATCTTGGTAGCACCACGACAGCCAATGAAAGCTTGACGGCCAATTGATTCAACAGTGGTAGGAATTTTAATTAGAAGTTCTTTTCTTATGTTATTTCCTTCTTCATCTGTTTTAATATTTCCTTCTTCATCAACTTCATATACAAATGTTTGACAACAATTTGCGAATGCTTTATCTTCAATTGTAATTAAGCCTTCTTTAAGTTCAATGTATGTAAGTTTTGAGCATCCTTCAAAGGCACTTTCACCAATTAATGTGATTGAATCAGGGAAAGTTACATCACTTAGATTCTTACAATCTTTAAATGCAAATTTAGGAATTGATGTCATTGTGGCAGGAATAACTACTTCTTTAATTTGTTCGCATCCTTCAAAGGCACTTTCACCAATTAATGTTACTTTTTCAGTTACGGGAACACTTGTAAGACTTGTACACATTAAGAAAGCACGACCTTCAATTTCTTCAATATTATCAGTATTTTCAATTGTTGTTAATGCATAACAATTTTCAAACATACTATATTTAATCACAGTAGTATTAGCAGGTAATGTAACTGTTTTTAATTTATTACAATTGTAGAATAGACCATTACCAAGGTCTGTTACTTGGTTAGTAATTACAACTGTTTTTAATGAAGCACCACTAAAGGCATAGGCATCAATACTTGTGATAGTTGTTGGAATAGTATATGAACTAACATTATTAGATGGCATGTAAAGGATTAATGTTGTTTTATCTTTTGAACATAATACTTGGCAAACATTTTTACCTTCGCTAGTATCTTCAATACTATATTTAGCATGATCAGGATTGATTGTAAAGTTCTTTAGTGATGACCAACTTCTAAATACACCAACTCCTAATTCTTCAAGTCCATCAGGGATATTAATTGATTCAATATTACTACAGTCAGCTAAAGCATAATCACCTAATTTTTTAACACTATTAGGAATTTGAAGATCAGTAATGCCAACACATCCAAGGAAAGCATATTCTTCAATAGTAGTAATACCTTCACCTAAAACTATTTCTGATAAATTAGTACAACCTGAAAATGCATAAGCACCTATAGTTTGAAGAAAACTATCCGTAATGGTAATCTTTTTAATTATAATTGAGCTCATAAACGCAAGGCTTGGAACTTCTGTACAATTTGTAATAGTTACTTCCAATTCTTCTGGTTTATTTTCTGCGAAGATTGCTTCAAATGATTCATCTCGACCAATACTACCTTCACCCATTGTTCCAATAAATGGAAGGGTAATACTTTTTAGAGCTGTACAATTTACAATTGCACCGGTTTGAATTTCTTTAACAGTATCTGGAATGATTAAATTCTTTAAATTCTTTTGATTAGCAAATGCTCCTGAACGAATAATAGAAACTTTGTCATCAACGGTAAAAGTATCTTTGACATTTCCTTCACCATCAACACTTGGTACATAATATACCAATTCTCTCATACCATTTTCATCATCTATAGTATATAGGGAATTATCAATAATTTGATATTTTTGATTACTAGAATTAATAATTATTTTAATTGATTCATCACAGCCATATAACACGTTTTTACCTAGTGAAATTATATAAGTTAAATCAATTTCTTTAAGGCGTGAACAATTTCTAAATGTATCATCTTTTATCGTTGTTAAGCTTTCAGGTAATGTAACACTTTCAAGAGCTGTACAGTTTTGGAAAGCATTCATACCAAGGTTAGTTAAGCTAGCAGGAAGTACTATATTTACAAGTGATGTACATCCTTTAAATGCATAGTCACCAATTGATACTATTTCATTTGGTAGATTTATAGTTACTAAACTCTTACAATTTACAAAAGCATTTTCCGGAATATCATATGCTCCTGTTATTGTTAAGGTAATTAAACTGTCTATTGTTTTCGAATTAGTGGTATCACCAACACCATTAGAATTGAAGATATAACCAAATATTTCAGCACTGTTAAATTCTTTTTTAACTAGTGTTTTGGAATCATATTTATATCCAGAGCCAATAAATGGAAGAACTGCTTCAGTTACACTAGTGCATCCTTCATAAGCTCCAACTCCAATACTAATTACACTATTAGGTAAGTCTATTTTAGTAAGTTTGGTACAATTAGCAAAAGCTTTTTGTTCAATTACTTTTAGATTAGAATTAATCAATGAAGTAAGAACTTCTTCTCTTAAAGATGAGCATCCTTCAAATGTTGAAGCATTAATCTTTTCAAGATTTGTTGGTAGATTGGTAATGTTTTGAAGGTTTGTGCACCCCGCAAAAGCTTCACTACCTAAGCTTGTTATGGTGTTTGGTAAATCAATTGATCTAATTGTGCTTAAATTTTTAAAAGCTTTTTCGATAATTCTTGTACCTTGTTTAATAGTTACTAATCTAATGTTTTGAGTACTATTACCAAACACTGCTTTAAAAGCAAAACTACTATCAAGGGATGTACCGATGAAAGGTAATGTTACATCTGATGCTCGTGTGCAACCTGAAAAGGCATTTTCCTCAATTGTTGTAACTGTAGTTGGAATATCTATAGTAGTAACTTTACTAGCATTATAATATGCATTTGTGCAAATGGTTACAACTGATGCATCAATATTCTTTATTTCTGTAATGGCAGAATCTAAAGATAAAACTAATTCTTTTTTACCATTCTCAATATTATGGTATAAAACTTTATTAGTAATAACATAATTAGTATTATTAGATGCAACACTAAGATTTAAAACTGGACAGTTATAGAAAGCATTTCTACCAAGACTTTTAAGAGTTGTAGGAAGCGTAACATTTTCTAATTTTTCACAGTTATAGAAAGCATCTTCACCAATTGTTTCTAATCCTTCATTCAAAGTTAGTGTTTGTAAGTTAATACAATTATAGAAAGCACCGAAATCTAATGATATAAGTGCAGATGGAAGAATGATACTTGTGAGGTTTGTACAACCATCAAAGGCACTACTACCAATCGAAGTAATTGTATTAGGAAGTTCTATTTCTTCAAGTTTGGTACAATCTTCAAATGCACGTCTAGATATTGTTTTAATTTTCGAGCCTGATTCAAAAGTTAACTTCTTAAGTTTATCATTACTTTGGAATGCACTTTTACCAATTATTTCAATATCCTTGGATATGACAACTTCTTCATCCTTGCCATTGTACTTAACTAAAGTAGTACCGTCAGTTTGGAAAATAGGAGTTGTTTCTTTTTTGTTAACTACAGTCACAAGCAATATAATAGCTGTAGCAACTAAGGCAATAAATATCGCCCAAATTATTAATTTCTTAATTAGTTTTTTGTTCATAATTACTACTCCTTGTATTTATAGCGAGTTTACTCTAATTTTCTTACATACTTATTATTACAAAAAATCGTTAAAATTGCAAGAGATTAGAATAATTTTAATCAATGAAATTTTTACCATTTAGTCTCGCATCTTTTTTTGCTTTATTTTTTATCATTTAAAATAAAATTTTCATTTTCATTTGGGTAGTAAAATTTTGATTTACCATCCATATCCAAGTTCACTTCAACCTTAATGTTCTTATCATACATATATTTAATTGTTGATGAACTTGTAAGACTTGAACTAGTCAGTTTAATGTCAACGGTAGTAGCCATCAAATTAGTTAGTTCTGCTCCTATATTGTTTAACACCAAATTACAATAGGTGGTTGTAACCTCGGTTATTGAAGTTGAAGCTGAATCCATATCTAATTCAAATTCTTTTACAGTTGAATTGTTAAATGTAAAATCAGCTTTTTTAGAAGTTACTGTTATTTTTGTATCTACTATTTCTACACAATTATATTCTTCACCATAACTTGTATAATCACCGAGTTTATTTAATTCTTCTTTTGTGTAATTCTCATTTATTTTTTCACAAATAATTAGACCATTTGTTCCATTGAGTTTAATTGTTGGAGCTTTTATATACTCTAACGTTTGATATGAATTACCGAGTGATATTATTTCAAGAACATTAAATGTGCTCCTTGTAATTTTTAAATTACCAGTATTTTGAATTTGAAGTTTAGCATTATCATAGGTTATATCATATAATTCATTAACTGAAGTATTTGATAAGAAGTCTAAACTAGTACCTTTTAATTTTTCAAAATAAATAGTACCAGAAGTATTTACTAATTTATAATCATTGACTGTTGTTTTAACAATGTTAATTTTTGATGATGAATTGTTATGTTCTAATTTGTTGATTACATCTTCAGTTGATGAATATTCACCGGTTTCATGTTTTAGTTTCATTGTATCAATGTTATTTAAACTTGTTACTAAATTGCCTGAATAAATGTCAACATTTACTTCAGTAATGTTATTTTGAATAAGAGCTATATCTCCACTTAAAATGTAAACCTTTACATTTTTAATGGTAGATTTCTCGATTATTGCTTTTCCATAATCAACTTTTATATTTAAGTTTTGAATGTCAAAATCTGATGGAATCTTAATCGTTACTTTCGATGTTGGGGTTTTAATAATGTTTAATAAATCAAATAATCTTTTGTTTTTGTTAGTAATTTTTAATGTTTCTTCAGTTACTTCATAAATCATTTTATCAAATTCATAATCATAAGTTATCATAACGTTTGTTATACTAGGATCTTCAGTAATTATTACATTGATTTCACTTGCATCTACTTCAATTTGATTAAATGACTCAAGTATTTCTACATTTTCTGTTTTACTAGTAGCATCATTAATTGAACGATAGAAGTAACCTTTTGTGGCATAACTAGATATACCAAATATTAAAAATACAGCAGCACATCCTCCTAAAATTCTTAACAAAAATTTTGGTTTTTTAGTTGTTTTATTAAAGTAATCTGTAAAAGTAAATTCCATAAATGAGAAAGTTTTACCCCTAGTTTTGTCATTTGCATTTAGTATTTTTGTTAACAATTCACTTATCAAAATTATAAATAAATCTATGATATAAATATAAGCTATAATCATAACTAGCATATAGCCAAGCACTGCTATACTTGTTAAAATAATATCAAGTACTGATTTAAATGTAAATGCATGAACAATCAATGATGCCATATTACCGATGATTCTAAAAATAAAAATACTGCCAACTATAAATATCATTAGACACGCAAGAATTAAAATACTATTAAGTATACTAATACATATGTTTTTAAATTTTACATTTTTTTTGCGTTTCTCTAAGTAATTGACTCCATGCATTTTATAGATGTTTTCAGCAATTTCCTTTGGTGTTTTCATATTTTCTATTACTTTTTCCTCAGGGGTGCCATAATCTATTTCCACATCTATTTTATCACGGTAATGCTTTAAGACTTCGTTTACTTGTTTGGGGGGTAAATATCGTAGTTCTTCGACAAGTACTTCGAGAAATTCTTTTTTTGTCATAAACTAGCATCACTCCTTTATTGCTTATTATACCACAATTATTCGTTTTAATAAAACATTATACATTTTTTAGTTAATTGAGTTAAAATAGAAAGAAAGGAGTAACTGTATTTTTTGCACAATTACTCATTTATTTAATGATTTCTTCAACTTTATAGTTTTTACTATCTAACTTTACTATTTTATTTTCTTCAATTGAATTGGTTATAAAGACATTACTACCAATTATAGTATTTTTACCAATTGTCGTGCTACCTCCTAAAATAGATGCCCCCGCATATATTGTGACATTGTCACCTATGGTGGGATGCCTTTTTATTTTTTTTATGGTTGGCACATTGGTTAATGATATTGCTCCTAAAGTTACTCCTTGATATATTTTTACAAAATTACCAACAATGGTTGTTTCGCCAATTACAATTCCAGTACCATGGTCTATAAAAAAGTTATTGCCAATTACTGCTGCCGGATGAATGTCAATACCTGTTTTTGAATGGGCTAATTCACTCATTATTCGTGCTTGAAGCTTGTAATTCATTAGATATAATTCATGTGAAAAACGATAAACCATAATGGCATAGAATCCTGGATATGTAATTATAACTTCATCTTTTGAACTTACAGCTGGATCATTTTTGATAAATTCTTCTAAATCATTTCGAAGTGCTTTCTTTATTTTTTCTATTTTGACAAGGTAATTTTTAATATCTATATCTTTGATATTTAGTTTTGTTAGTAAGACTTTTAGTTTACAATTTAATTTATTTTGTGAAATAGTATACTTAGAAAAATAGCCAGGATATAAATACTGTTGTAAAAGATTTATCACTTTTTTAATATTTTTGGTTTTAATCATATTAATCCATCTACTGATAAATATCTTTCCCCGCCATCGGGAAATATTAACACAATATTTTGATATTTATCTTGAACTTTTAATCCTGCCTTATAGACTGCACCTGATGAAATTCCTACAAAAACACCATAATTATTTACTAATTCTTTTACTCCTTCATAAGCATTACTATCACTTATATCAATTATTTCATCTATTAGTTTTTTCTCTAGAAGTGGAGATATGAAGTTAGGTCCAATTCCTTGAATTTTGTGCACTCCCACATTTCCAAAGTTTAGAAGTGGAGAGTTTAATGGTTCTACCCCAATGATATGGATATTTTTATTATATTTTTTTAAGTATTTGCTAATTCCCATAATTGTACCTGCCGTGCCAATACCAGCAATAACGCAATCAACATTTTTTAACTCTTTAATAATTTCTCTAGCCGTTGTATCATAATGAGCCAAAACCGAATTATAATTATCAAATTGTGATACAACAAAAGAATTATTAATTTCAAGTTTTAATTCTTTTGCTTTTTCTACTGCCCCATTCATTCCAAGAAAACTATCAGTTAAAATAACCTTCGCTCCATAAGCTTTTATCAATTCTATTCTTTCATTTGACATATTATTAGGCATTACAATAATGCATTTTAGTTTTTTGATTTTACAAATACATGCAATACTAATTCCCATGTTTCCACTTGTAGCCTCTATTATTGTTGTATCGCTATTGATCTTATTTTCCTTTATGGCTGCTTCAATTATTTTAAGAGCTGCCCGGTCTTTAATTGAACCAGTCAAATTATACTTTTCCATTTTCGCATACATATTAGTATCACCTAATTTTATAAGTGGAGTATTTCCAATCAATGATAGTGCATCACTACGTTTCATAACATCACCACTTTAGTATATGATTTAAAAAAGTATTGGTTACAACTCTATAATTGTTAATTAATTTTTTCCTAGATATAATTTTAAAAGAGCATCCCTAAAATATAGAGATGCCTTTTAATATATTAGTGTTTTTTACATATAATCATTCTAAATACGTTAACAATACTAGCGAACTTTCATATTCTTTACTACTTAATTTTTTTCTAATAATCACATCAACTGTTGACATAATACACATTTTTTGTTCTTGAACAACTATTAAAACTTGGGTGGTTATTTCTTGTTTTACAACATTATATGAATGCTTTTTGTACGAATTTGTTACCTTTGTTGTGATTTGTTTTTTCAGTTCATCCTTAGAAAAGCTGATATCTTTATTATCAAATACGCCAACATTATTAACTGAAAATGAAGTTAAACCTCCAAGTGGTGTAATCGATGCACCTATTGAATCTGATGATAAAATACCGTTAATGTATTTTTCAAATCTTATTATATACATACTTATTTTATCGTTTTTATAATTCTTTTGTACACTTATTGTGTAATTGGAAACATCAGCATAGTTTTCAGCAATTCTTTTAGCATATTTTATTGCATACTCTTCTGGGGTCTCTACTTCTGGATTGTATAATTCATCATCATATAATACCCTATTGTAAAAAGTAATTCCCTCAAATTCATTAGTTCCATCTCTTAGCCTAAATTCTGCCGGATAATATTCATCTGTTTCATATGTATTAAGTGCATATGAACTTAGGATACTACTTCTTGATCTTAAGTATTTGCCTCGATATATTGTTCCATAAAATGTTATCTCATATTCAGATTTAGCATTTTCATTTTTATATATGCCATCATTTCGTAATATCTCCGGTGAAAGGACAAACTCATTTCCTGAAACATCAATAATATATGTTTTAGTATTATCATCAATATCAGGTTCATCATGACAACTAGAAAGTGCTGGTACTATAAATAAGCAAAGTACTATACATAATAATATTTTTTTCATTTAATTTTTTTCCCCTAACTTTTAGATATACTTATTTTGGTTTCCACCAATAACTGCTAAAGCAGGCATGTTTTTTGCAAATGTATATATATATTTATCAGGTTCATTTTTCATAATGTCAATAGCATCATTTAACGATATGTTTCTATCAACTACTAGCGTGAAAAGATCTACAACGAATTTATTACAATCAGCTACATACGTTATACTACTAAACCCTATAACCGTATCTGTACCACAACATACTAGTTGCTCAACAATATTAATAGGAGTTTTTGCATTAACTCTACTCTGGTCATAACCGCCCACCCCAGCACTGCAAGTTAATAAAACAGCTATTTGAATATTAGACAAATCATATGCTGCTAAGTCATTCATAGTTAACAGACGTTCCCCTAAAGATATACTTGTTTGTGAGCCATGCGTGTGCACAACATACAATGAACATGAAGACATATAATAAAGCATCGACTGAATGGAACAAGTTTCATAATAAAGTGTTAAAAAATCATTACGTCTTACTTCCCTAAGCTTATTTTGGGTTTCAATGAAATATTCATTCCTTTTAATATGCGGCGCTTCATTGTACGCTAACAAACAAGTATCATACCTAGCTTTTTCTACTATCCATTCATCCTTATATGACATATTGTTCTCATAGGTTCTTTGTTCAACGTTTCTACCATTTGTCCCAATGCCATCACCTGCACACATAACACGATTTGGTGAATATCGCTCTGATGACCGTGCTTTAATTATATAATTGCCTTGTGATGAAACTGTTATTTTCCATTGTTGCCTATGACTACCATTGTAAGTTTCTTGAATCAAAGTATGTCCACTGCTATCAACATCTTCTTCATCTACCAAGATAACTAGATTACTTTTATAAGATTTTATTGCATAGTATCCATTATGTAAATATTCAAATATCCATTTCTGAATATCATGGCCTCGCCAATCCCACAATTCTAAAATTGCACCTTGTGAATTATAGTTATTACCAGAATCATTGTTATCTATTTGTACATATTTTTCTAATTCAATATTTCTAATATAATAAGTGTCCTCATCAACAATTAAACTATTCATATTATAATCAATACTCATCGTAGTACATTCTGCGTTATTTTCCCAAGATTTGAATTTAACAGTGTTTTCATTTCCTACTTCGTATTTTACAGCAATACCATAATTATTAGTTGTACGAGCATACCATGAATCTACTGCATCTACTATTCCTAAGTGAACATAAGCTATACTTGACTCGGTTGCTGTTGCGAAAGTACATGCTGTCGACAATTGAGTTGATGAAATACTCACATTATCATTCCATTTAACTGCTGTTTCTGACCAATCGCTTAAAATTTCATATGCTCCTAATTTAATATATTTTGAACTCGCAGTATCGTAATAATATGGAATTTTCATAAATGCATCTACAATCGTCGAACCATCAGGAATATATGGTTGTCTAAGTTTTATTAATCCTATGTTAGTACTATTAATTGAAACCTTTATTTCTGATGCTAAGCCATAATTCATGTTTGGATTACTTGATGAAATATATGTGTCAAATACTTCTGGATTACCAGTTCCTCCGCCATCTCCTCCTCCAGACACTGGTATTATTATATCTCCACCTATTTTGTTTATACTTATTTCTTGTAATGGTTTAAAGGAATCTACAATTACTGACAAGCCATATTCTTCATCTGTTATCTCAATTAAATTATATTCTATATTTTGAGTTATATCACCATCTGTTGTTACTCCTATGGGTGATAATACTCTAAATTCAACACTTTCTGTTTCTCTATTAATAAAGGTTAATGTATTATCTTCATCCAAACGCGGAATTAAATTTTTAAGTTTTATTAAAAACGTAAAAGTTTGATTATTAATATAATTTTCACTTGTAATTTTAGTAACAGTATTTTCACCATCAAGTATACACTCTAAATCAACATTATTATAAACATTCAGATATTTTATTCTAGAATTAATATTAACCCGTGATAGTGTTTCAAATGTTATTTCTTCATTATTAGAAAAATCAGTATCATTTGATATAATTGAATCTGCACTAATTGTGTCTTCGTTTATAATTTGGTACGAAATAGTATAATCATCTTCTATGATTTCAAAAAATGGCTCAGTATTATTGATTACTTTTAAAAATTTCATTTTACCATCATTTGTTCTATATTTTCCATTATTTAATACCAATCTATTATCAATATCTTGCCATTTATCTGATGAGTCTTTTCTGTGTATTGTTTTACCTATGATACTGCTCGATACGTACCATCTTCCAATCGAAAATGTTTAACATCTTTTTCTCTAAGCGTCTCTATTTCAAATATATTAAATAATTTACTTTTTTCATTTACTTCATCAAAAAACTTTTTATTTTTTGATTGTATATTGTAATTATTATTTGCGAGAATCGTACTATTTTGCTTAATACTAATATAAAAATTTCCTATTGTTGTTAACAAAAATAATATAAATATAAATCCTCTTTTAATTATTTTCTTCATTTTAATTATCCTCCTAATTTAATTCATTCTTTCTCCTTTAATAGTAATGATTTAACATCTCTCTTATTTATTTCCCTGTGGTGACTACTGGCCGTACACCTGGCCTACTATCTCTTTGATGATTCTTTTTAAAACTAGATAGATCTTCATTTTAATTATCCTCCTTTTTAAACGCAAAAAACCCTCTTGTTCCTAAGAGAGTTTGTTTATTTTGTGCAATATATTTCTTAATGGTGTTGGTACTTCTTAGGAAGCGTATTGTGTATTTGTTTGTTGTTACCTTTAGTATACCATAGAGAAATAATTGTCACAAGTGATGTGCTTTATTTACATTTAGTCTTTTTTTACAAAGCAAAAAAAAGATAGATTTTCAATCTACCGACATTATATAACCTAAACTCCCGTAAAAAATATAGTATACAAAAACCCTAGAGATTTTCTAGGGCT
>CAVJDT010000035.1:0-20158 GCA_963648435.1 Bacillota bacterium | reverse complement strand
AAAAGTTAAAGGAGTATTTAGATATGGAAAAACTAAATGGAAAAAAAGCATATGTTCCCAAAAATTTCACAGTTTGCCTTGGAATGATGAAACTTGGCACATACAATCCTCATAATTATGTTAATACTTTAATTAATAAAAATTTATTATATCATTCATATGATAATCCTTGTTCAATCGAAGACTATTCTCTTGAACTTGGTATTTCAAGACCATATGTTGAAGATATCGTCAAACAATTAGTCGATGTAACATTACTTAAAAAGATTGATAAAAATAAATATGTTACTAACTTTCCTTATATTACTAAGGATATTTTAAATTTGAATACTCAAATATTATTAGATAATTATCAAGGCTATAGTGATGAGTTAATCAAGTTTGCTGAAAAACATATTGATGAATATAGAGAGCTGATTACATATGCTAATTTGACTAATGAAGAAGCGATGTGGAGTTTTGCTTTATTCTTAAATTATGAACTATTGAATGCTACTACCCCTAATGTTTCTTATCATGATCGACCAGGTGGTGGTAAGTGGGATTATTATATGACGGAGTTACAAGATGCTAATGAATCGTTAACCAATATGACGATTAACACATACCAAGATGGTATTGATAGAATAGAGGCTTATACTTTTCAAAATGCCTCAAATGAAGGAAGACTTGCTCATAATAAATCAGCTAATGGAACTGAAAATTATGAATTATTAAATGAATTACTAAGTAAATGTAATATTACATATGAAATCATTGTTAATAAAATTATGATAGATAAAAAAGAACAAATCAATGATTATATTAAAACAGGTATTTTAAAAAATGTTGATGATAAAATTAAATTTAACTTTCCGTTCTTTACTTATCACGATTTCAAAAAAGTAGAAAAACTAACAAAATCAAGTGAATTAGACAAGGCAAAAGAAAAAATAAAAGCTATCAATGAAAAACTATCTCATAATATGAAAGATTATTTACCAAACTATTTGGAAGATTATACTAATTCATTAATACGCAATCAATTATGGAATATCCAAAGCTTAGTATTAAAAGCGTTTGATGAAGTAGGCATTCTTGACAATAAAGAAAAAGAAGATTATTTCCCATATAATTTAATTTTGATTACATCAGATATAAACAAAATTTATAAGAAGTAATGGTTATAAAAAAACAATATGGTACCACTAATAATGTTAATTTTAATAGTTTTAGGGTTATTATTGTTTTGTAAAACTCAATACTTTTTATATTGTATTTATAGGTATTTAATGGTTTTTGAATTACATTATTAATATAAAAAGAGGCCATTGGACTAGCTCTAACAATAGAATTAGTTTGATGATCTTTTTCTTGATTATTTTGAGAAAGAACTACCGATAGTTACTTATAGTTAGTTGTGAGAAGATGTTTTAAATTAATAGATGTCAATTCATTTGATTTAGATAAATGCAATAAAAAACTTAGTCGTGAATTTAATAAAATTAAAACTGTATATTTAGATGTTAAAAAAAGGTTTTGTACATACAAGACCCTTTTAATATTTATAGAATGTTATTAGCTTCAACTAATATATTTTTAATTGAAATGTTAAAGATAAAAATAGTATAATTAACAGCTTTTTCTTTATCAACTGTATCAATGTGAATCATCCAATCATAGATGGAACTAGCAATTAAGCTTGTAAAACTAGATGATAAAAACTCAATAAAACTATCAGATATTATATAATTATTATTTTTGACAATCATTTTAATATAGTTAAAAATGTAACCATGGAAATTATTAGTAAAGAAGTTTTTAATATAATTAATACTAATATTATCAATTGTGCTATTAATTATTTGTTTGTTTTTTTCTACATAATCCATGACAAATAATACCACATCTTTAAAGTCAGTTGATAAATCAAAGTTTTTAATAATGTTTATTGCATCTTCTTGTAAACTCCATTCAAATAAATCATAGATATCGATAAAATGATAATAAAAAGTTTTACGATTAAGATCACAATAATCAGTAATTTCGGTTACTGTAATCTTAGAAATAGGTTTTTTCATCATTAGCTTTTTTAAAGCTTTTGCTAATTTTTGTTTTGTTTTATAATTGATTTCTTCTTGTTTCATATAATCACCACTTATATTGTACCATATTATTGATAAAAATACTTAATAAACAATTACCCATTTTTACCCAAGTGTCCAAAAAGTAACATTTGGGTATTTTTGACCATTTTTTTGTTGTAAAAAATGAGTATAATGTTTGGTGAAAGTATTAACAAAGAAGGAGTTTATATGTACAAATTTGGAAAATTTATTTCAAAACACAGAGTTTTGGTTTTGATTGTAACTTTTTTATTAATGATTCCAGCTGTTTTTGGTTTTATTAATACTAAAGTAAATTATGATATGTTATCATACTTACCTGATAATTTGGATACAGTTAAAGGCCAAGACATTTTAATGGGAGATTTTGGTAAAGGTGCTTTTTCATATATTATTGTTGAAGGCTATACTGATGAAGAAGTATCTAAACTTAGAGAAAAGATATCTCAAGTTGACCATGTAGCAAGTGCTATTTGGTATGACAGTATAGCTTCAATTACAGTTCCTAAAGAAATGCTTCCCGATAAAATTTATGAAGCATTTAATAATGGAGATTCGACGGTGCTTGCGGTATTCTTTGATAGTACCTCATCATCTGAAGATACAATTAATGCGGTGACGGAAATTAGAAAAATAGTAGGTAAACAAACTTTTGTTTGTGGTATTTCCGCATTAGTTGTTGATTTAAAAAACTTATGTGAACGTGAAGAACCAATTTATGTTGCAATTGCGGTTGTGTGTGCCCTTATTGCAATGATGATATTCTGTGATTCATTCCTTACTCCATTTTTGTTCTTAATCAATATTGGAGTTGCTATTTTATTTAATATGGGAACTAACTTTATGTTAGGTGATATTTCTTATATTACCAAAGCCCTTGTTGCAGTATTACAACTTGCGGTAACAATGGACTATTCAATATTCTTGTGGCATTCTTATGAGGATAAAAAGCAAAAAAATGATAAAGAAGAAGCAATGGCTCAAGCAATCAAAGAAACATTTACCTCAATTGCTAGTAGTTCATTAACAACTGTTGCGGGATTTATTGCTTTATGTTTCATGAGCTATACAATGGGAAAAGACTTAGGTATTGTAATGGCTAAAGGTGTAATTTTAGGCCTTGTAACTTGTGTTACAGTCTTACCTGCCTTAATTTTATTATTGGATAAACCAATTGAAAAGACAATGCATAAGCCGATTATCCCTAAAATGGAGAAATTTTCAAACTTTATTGTTAAGCATTATTTAATTTTTGTTCTTGCGGCTTTAATCATTGCTGTTCCTTCCGTGATTGGATATGTTAAAAAACCTATTTATTATGACTTTACAAAAATACTAGATACCGAAAGCGGAAGTAACATTGATGAAAATGACATTATGAGTGTTGTCTCAGACATGAAACTTAAAGAAGAATATGGAGTTGCTTCAACTCACATGATATTATGCGATGCAAACCTCGATAGTGAATCAGCCTCAGAAATGCTTACAAAAATAGAAAAAATCGATGGAGTAAAACTTGTTTTAGGATATAATACCTTTGTTCCATCAACTATTCCTGATGAGGTTGTTCCTCAAACCTTAAAAGATACATTAAAAAGTGAAAAATGGCAATTAATTTTAGTTAATAGTTCTTATACAGCATCTACTGATGACTGTAATAATCAAATAGATAAGTTGGAAAACATTGTTAAATCATATGATGCAAATGGTATGGTTATAGGTGAAGCCGCATGTACAAAAGATTTAATTTCAATTACAAGTGTTGACTTTAATGTTGTATCAATAGTTTCAATTGTCTTTATTTTTGTTATAATTCTTTTCACCTTTAAATCAGCTTTATTACCTGTTTTATTAGTAATGGTCATTGAATTTGCAATATTTGTAAATATTGGCTTAACCTTCTATACAAAAACAGATATGGCATTTATTATTCCAGTTTGTATTAGTACAATTCAACTTGGTTCATCAGTCGATTATGCAATTTTATTAACATCTAAATATAAAAATAATCGAAGTGAAGGATTAGACAAGAAAGAAGCTGTAAAACAAGCATTAGCATCATCAACTAGTTCAATTATAACTAGTGCATGTGGAATGTTCTTTGCGACAATTGGCGTTGCAATTTATTCAGATATTAATGTAATTAGTACAATGTGTAACTTACTTGCTAGAGGTGCAATTTTCAGTATGTTATCAGTATTAATTGTTTTACCTGGATTATTAATAATTTTTGACAAATGGATATGTCATACAACTTTAGATTTAAGAAAAAGAAAGGAAGCAAGTATATGAAAAGAATGTTAGCAGTTATTATGGTTTTTTGCCTTGCAATCACTTTTACTTCGTGCAATAATGATCTAGATGATAATAATTCTGATGTAGAAACTGAAGATGAAGTAAAAGAAGTAATAGAAAGAAAACCAAATGGAAAACAAAATAAGAAAAATGAAATGGTTTATGTTATTTTAGACCATGAAGGAAATGAACAAACAATCATTGTTAATGAACATCTTATTAATAATGAATGTGCAGATGATATTATTGATTATACAACTTTAGATAATGTTAAATTAATAAAAGGTAATCAAACATTTGAAAAAGTAAATGAAATGTTAAGCTTTAAAGCTAAAACTAGTGATATTTATTATACCGGTGATACTACTAAAAAATGTCCTTTAAAGATTAAAGTAACTTACAAACTAGATGGTGAAGTAATGCCTTATGAGGAAATTGTTGGTAAAAATGGTAATATAACAATCAATTTTGAAATTGATAGCTTAGAAAGTGAAGAAGTAACGATAAATAATCAAAAAGAAACTTTAAAAGTTATTTATTTATATATTTCAACATTAGTGTTTGATAGTAATAAAGTTAATAATGTAACAATTGATAATGGTGAAGTTATCAATGATGGTAAAAATACTATTGTTTTAGGTTATAGCGTACCAGGAGCAAATGATAACTTAGGTCTTGATGATGAAAAATATACAATTCCTAGTTCATTTACAATAAACTTAGATGCTTTAAACTTTAGCCTAGACTTAAACTTAAGTTTTGCAACTTCAAATATATTTGACCAAATTGATATGAATAGTATTAATGATACAAAAAATAGTCTTGAAGAAAAATTAACTTCAGTACTTAATACGGTAAATACAATTTTACAAGGTGTAGGTAAACTAGCAAGTGGTAGTCAAGAATTAGAAGAAGGTGTTAAACAACTTTCTAATAAAATCTTAACTTTAGCAACGAGCATTAATAAATTATCAGAAAATAGTCAAAGTTTAAGAGATGGTGCTAAAAAAGTGTATGAAAACTTATTATTAAATGTTCAAAATGAATTAAATAATAAAGGCATAAAGGTTGAAGATTTAACCATTGACAATTACAAAACCGTCTTAAATAAATTAATTACTAATCCAACTGATGAACAAAAAATGCAAATTATCGCTATTGCTAGTGCTAGTTTAAATGACAAATTAGCATCAGTTCCTGAAAACTACCAAAATGCATTTAAAGTGTTACTTTATAATTTAATGTTTGAAGAAGGAAAAACACTAGATGAAGCAACTAAGAGAGCAACCGAAATATTGACAAATGCCAATATCATCAATACGGTTAAAGCAAGCGATATAACAAAAGATGCTACAACTTACAATTATTTAATTAGTAATGGCTATGATGATGCAACAGCAACCTTACTTTCAAAAACTTGTGTTTATTTACAAAGTATAGCCAAAAATGAAAAGGCTATTGACAATTTAAACCAAGCAGTAGCTATGGCAAAGGACGCTTCTTTATTTGAAAGTGCATATGTTGATGAAAATACCACTACTAAAATAAATAGTTTATGCCTTGCTTTAGGAATTGCCACTTTAAAAGAATCCATAACTTCGGCACTTGAAAGTCTAGAAGAATATAACAAATTTTATCTAGGACTAATTGCTTATACAAATGGTGTTGATGAAATGAATCAAGCCATTATTACCGGTGAATTAAGTGATAAACTTGAAAAATTGGTTGAAGGAGCAACATCTTTAAGTGAAGGTACCAATGAACTAAATAGTAAATTAACTGAATTTTATCAAGAAAAATTATTACCATTACTTGAAAAATATCAAAAAGAGGGTAATTTAGTAACTGAAAGACTTGAAAAAATAATCGAAGTTAATCAAAAACATCAAATGTTTACAACCCCAAATGAAGAAATGGAAAACGAATCAACATATATTTTTACAATTAAATAAATAAAAAAAGCTGTAGAAATTGAGAATAAGAACCCAATTTTTACAGTTTTTTCTTACTATTTATATAAAGGAAATTCCTTTGTTAATTCTAATACTTCCTTTCTTATTTGACATAGTTTTTCTTCATCATTCATATTACGTAAAGCTTGGTCAATGAAAGATGCAATTTTAACCATTTCTTTTTCCTTCATTCCCCGTGTTGTAACGCTAGCGGTACCAATACGTAGACCACTAGTAATGAATGGTTTTTCTTCATCAAATGGAACTGTGTTTTTATTACAAGTGATTCCAACTTTATCTAAAACTTTTTCTCCAACTTTTCCGGTTATGCCAAGTGATTTTTTAATATTTACGATTAATAAATGATTTTCAGTACGATTTGATACTAAAGTATATCCCAAACGTTTTAATTCATTAGCAAGAGCAAAACAATTGGCTACAATTTGTTTTTGATAGGCTTTAAATTCATCTGTTAATGCTTCTTTAAAACAAACTGCTTTAGCCGCGATAACATGCATTAAAGGTCCCCCTTGAACTCCTGGAAAAACCGCTTTATCAATTTTTTTGGCAAGTTCTTCATTATTAGTTAAAATCATACCACCACGAGGACCACGCAAAGTTTTATGCGTTGTGGTTGTTACAATATCAGCGTAATCCATAGGGTTTGGATGTAGACCTGTTGCGACAAGCCCCGCTATATGAGCCATATCAATTAAAAGGTAAGCCCCTACTTTATCAGCAATTTCTTTATAACGCTTAAAGTCAATAATTAAAGGATAAGCACTTGCACCTCCAACAATTAGTTTTGGTGATTCTTTAATGGCAAGAGCCTCTAAAGCATCATAGTCAATTTCTTCAGTTTCTTTATTTAGGTAATAAGGAATAAACTTATAATCAACCCCAGAAAAACTTAAAGCAGAACCATGGGTTAAATGACCACCTTGATCAAGGGCCATACCTAAAACTTTATCACCATTTTGAAGAATAGCACGGTATGCGGCCATGTTAGCTTGTGAACCTGAATGAGGTTGAACATTAGCAAATTTAGCATTAAAAAGTTTTTTAGCTCTTTCAATGGCTAAATTTTCTACTCCATCCACAAATTCACAACCCCCATAGTATCTTTTACCAGGATACCCTTCAGCATATTTATTTGTTAAAATGGAACCTTGAGCTTCAAGGACATCATTACTAACAAAGTTTTCTGAGGCAATTAATTCAATATTTTGTTCTTGTCTTTTCTTTTCTTGTTCTATTAAATAATAAATTTCATAATCTTTTTCTTTAAGCATTAGTATCCTCCTAGAATATTAGTACTAATATTGTACCACTTTTTTAAGCAAAAATAAAATATAATACATAGTTTGTATATTTAGTAAACAAATTAAAAATGCAAAAATTAAGTAAAAAAGTTGAAAAATGTTAAAATATTTAGGAAAGGAATTAATGATATGTTTACTTATGCACATTTTATTTGGCTTGCAATTTCAGCACTAATTGTTGTCGCACTTTATATAATTTCAAAAAAGTTTTCTTTTTCGCTTAACACAGTACTTTCAATAATGTGTATTATTTGTATTATTAGTGAAGTAACTAAAATTTTAGTAACTATGATTGATGGGACAAATGGTGGTAAAGTTTTAAATCCCGAAAGTTTGCCATTTCATTTATGTAGTATTCAAATATTCTTTATATTTGGAATAAAATTTTTCATAAAATCAGAAAAAGTTAAACAAACATTATATAATTTTATTGTCCCTACTTCTTTAATAGGAGCAACTATTTCCCTTTTTATTCCAACAGCAGGAGTATCATTTAATGTAATACTAGTATATCAATATTTTATTTATCATGCTTTTTTAATTTTCTTTGCTTTATATTTAATTAGAGAAAAAATAGTAGTATTTACGGTAAAAACATTGATGGTTAATTATTGCTTACTTTTATTATTGGTACTTTTAAATATTTGGGTTAATAGCTTTTTAAGCTATGCGGGGACTAACTTTATGTTTGTGACTAAACCACCAATTGAAGGATTACCAATTTTAAACTTAAATCATGGATGGTTTATTTATTTATTAACGTTATTAATTCTTGGGGTTAGCTTAATGGGATTATTTCACTTACCATTTATATTAATAGAAAGGAAAAATAGAAAAATAATAGGAGAATAAAAATATGAAAAAATGGAAAAATGTAACTAATGAATTTACCAAAGAACAAAGAAAGTATAAAAAATTATATTTAGAAATTACTGAAATAATGGATGATTGCATTGAAGTAAGTTTATATTCTAGTCAAACTGAACCTTGTGAAATTTATATTAGTTTTGGATGCTTATTTGGAATTATCTACACGGATATGGAAAATGGCTATGAACTAAGAGAACAAATAAAAAAAGATCTTGTTGAAGAATATGAAAAAAATGGAGAACCATCAGATGAATTTATTGATTCTTTTTGTAAAAAATATGATGTGTGCATTCCTAATGACATTTTCTTCGATATGAGTGGATTTTTCTGATTGTAGTTAATAAAAGAATTATAAATGGATACTATTTAAAATCTAAATTATAAAGTCTTTGACTTAGCATCCATGAAAATAAATTATGAATTAAATACAGTGTATATTTAATTGATATACTTTCTTATTACATATAATGTACAAAAGCACAAAGATACTTTTTACATTCTATTTAAAGGTAAAAAATGTACTAGTTGAAAATAATTGGTTCTTGTAGATTAAGAAAAAAGCAATTAGGATTTTTTAAAAGTATAATACTATTTGTAATAAAACTACAAAAAGAAGAGTTAAATAATATTGATTTTTACTTTAATAGTTTTCTAACATATGCTTTATTAATAAAGATGATAAAACAAGGGTTGAAACTAGTTTAGATATAAATATAGATTTAGAATAATAAAATTATTTATTCTAAGATTTAACGAAACTTATTCTTGATAAATCATGTTGTTTAAAAAGAATATGTAAAAAAGTTAGGAGATAAATTATGGAAAAATTATTTGGCGGATTTCATTTAATATTTTTAGGAATTTCAATTTTAGTAATTGTTTTAAGTAATATTATAATTAAAAAGAAAAAATTAAATGAAAAAACAATTGACCTAATTATTAAAATAGAAGCTGTCTTATGGCTTATTTCAATTCTAATTAACCGTGTTGTAGTAACGGCTCATAATATTGAGGCTAATCCCGCTAATACTTGGTTGAGTATAATTCCCAATTCATTTTGTGGATTTTGTTCATTAGTATTATCACTTACCGTATTATTTGGCAAAAAAGATAATATCATTTTTCATTCAATTGGCTATTTAGGTTTAGTAGGTGGTGCCGCAACAATGATTTATCCTGATTTTTTAAATACACAAAGTTTTTTTGACCCACGATCATTGTCTGGCCTTCTACACCACGCCTTTATGGTTGGAATTATAATTAAACTATTTATTTATGGCTATTTTACCCCCACTATCAGTAAATGCTCATATTTTATTTTAGGTTTATGTGTATTAATGACATATGGTGCGGTTGAATATGATGCTTTAGGATTTGATAAGGCAATGCAAATAGGTAAACCATTTATTTCATCACTACCAATTCTTACATCATGGTATATAATATATTTAGTATTAATTATTGCTCATTTTATCTTTTTAGTATTATATGAGAAATTTAAAAATAAATTAACGTGGAAAGAAATTTTCATGAAATTAAGACATAAGTAAATTTTTAATTTTTGATATTATAAAGGAGTAATTTTTACTTCTTTTTTTCCATTTAAAGCATCATTAATTTAAAAAAGATACAAATATTAAATTCTCATCGACAAGCGTTTTTCTAAACACTTTAATAATTAAATAATGACATTTAAGCTATTTGTAAAACAATTAATAGAAGTCTTGTCTAAAAAAACACATATGATAAAGTATGTAATAAATATACCTAATTAATTGAAAAAAACGGAAGATTATGATATAATATTTTAGTCGAAAAATTTATGTATATAGTCGTTTTGTACTATATATTGATGAAGTGGAGGAAAATGATGGAAAATAATTACATTAATGATGCATTACTTGCGAAAATTTCCAAAGAACAAAATGTGAAAATTTCACAAATTAATGCAGTGCTACAACTAATTGAACAAGGTGCAACCGTACCTTTTATCGCCCGTTATCGTAAAGAAGTAACAGGAAATCTTGATGAAGAACAAATTAGAGCAATTTATCAAGAATGGGAATATGGTCAAAAGTTAGCGGCTCGTAAAGAAGACGTAATGAGACTAATTGAAGAAAAAGGCAAATTAACAGATGAAATTAAGCAAGCAATTATCGTTGCCAGCAAATTATCTGAAATTGAAGATATATATCGTCCATTTAAAGAAAAGAAAAAAACTCGTGCAACTGATGCTAAGAAAAAAGGCTTAGAACCACTTGCTGAATACTTATTAAGTTATCCTACTGAAGGTAGTGTTGAAGAAGAAGCTAGTAAGTATGTAACCAACTTAGAAGGCAAAACAGATGAAGAAATCGAAGCCATGAAAAAAGAAGGCCTTATTGTTAAAGATGTTCAAGATGCTATTCAAGGAGCTAAAGATATTATTGCGGAAATCGTGTCTGATGAACCTCGTTACCGTACGTGGATTAAAAATAATTACATCAATTTTGCTAAAATGAAATCAGAAGTTAAAGATGAAACCTTAGATGAAAAGAAAGTATACGAAATGTATTATAATTATGAAGAACCAATCAAAACAATTAAATTACATCGTATTCTTGCTTTAAATCGTGCTGAAGCTGAAAAAGTAGTAAAAGTGTCAATTGTTGAAAATCGTGATTTTATCATTATGTATATTTTAAAAGATAAAATTGGTGATGAAAATATGAAATCACTTACGGCAGACTTAGTTAAAGAAGCATGTGAAGATGGCTATGATCGTTTAATTAAACCTGCTGTTGTTCGTGAAATTAGAGCAGAACTAAAAGATAAAGCCGAAGACCAAGCTATTCATATCTTTGGTGAAAACTTAAGAAATTATTTATTGCAAGCTCCAATGAAAGGAAAAACTGTGCTTGGAGTTGACCCTGCATATCGTACGGGATGTAAACTTTGTGTAGTTGATGCTACAGGAAAAGTTCTTGAAAAGAGCGTTATGTATCCTCATCAAAAACAAAAAGGTGAAGTAGTTCCCCCAGGAAGATACGAAAATGCTATTAACATTTTCTTAGATTTAGTGGAAAGACATAATGTTGAAGTAGTAGCAATTGGTAATGGTACCGCTAGCCGTGAATCAGAAAGTTTTGTGGCAGAACAATTAAAGAAAGTTTCTCGTCCTGTTAAATATATTATCGTTAACGAAGCAGGTGCTTCAGTTTATTCTGCATCAGACCTTGCTCGTGAAGAATTCCCTGACTATTCAGTAGAAGAACGTTCAGCTGTATCTATCGCTCGTCGTTTGCAAGATCCACTTTCTGAACTTGTTAAAATTGAACCTAAAGCAATTGGTGTTGGTCAATATCAACATGATGTAACCCAAAGTAAATTAACAGATTCACTAGATTTCGTGGTTGAAACCGCTGTTAACCAAGTTGGTGTTAATATTAATACTGCATCAGTATCACTACTTCAATATGTTGCAGGCCTTAATGCTGGTGCCGCAAAGAAAATTGTTGCACACCGTGATGCAAATGGTCGTTTCGTAACAAGAGAAGATATCAAAGTAAAAGGTGTAGGACCTAAAGCTTTAGAACAAGCAATTGGTTTCTTACGTATTGTTGATGGTACTGAACCATTAGACATGACCGCAATCCATCCCGAAAGTTATGAAATTGCACGTACAATCTTAAATAAATTAGGCTTTACTTCAGCTGACTTAGGCAAACAAGAATTAGTAGAAAAAGTAAAATCATTAACTGATGAAGAAAAGAAACAATTAGTAGAAGAACTAAATGTTGGTGAATATACTTTAAATGATATACTTGATGCTTTCGTTTCTCCCCTTCGTGACCCACGTGATGAAATTGAAGCTCCTGTTTTAAGAAGTGATGTTTTACATTTAGAAGACTTAAAACCTGGTATGGAATTACAAGGTACAGTTCGTAATGTTGTTGATTTTGGTGCGTTTGTTGATTGTGGAGTTAAAGATGATGGTCTTGTTCATATTTCTAAGATGTCAAAAGGTTATATTAAACATCCACTTGACGCAGTAAGTGTTGGTCAAATCATTAAAGTATGGGTTCTTGATGTTGATTTAAAGAAAAGTAGATTACAACTTACAATGATTGATCCAAATGAAAAAGCTAAAGAACCTGAAAAAAAGACTAAGAAACAAGGCAAAAAAGTAGAAGAAAAATAGGAGGAATTTATGGTATTTGAAAAAGTTGCGGCTATAATCGCAAAAGAACTTGATAAAGATGTTTCAAACATTAAAATGGAAACAAGATTAGTTGAGGATCTTGGTGCTGATTCACTAGATGCAGTTGAAATTATGTTTTCTTTAGAAGAAGAATTTGGAATGGAAATTGATGATGAATCTGCTCAAACAATTAAGACTGTTGGCGATTTAGTAAAATACATTGAAAGTCATAAATAACAATATAGGTACTGTATTTACAGTACCTCTTTTAATGTAAAACATTTGACTTTAAAATAAAATTGTTTTATAATAAAACTAAAGAGGTGATAATATGGAAAAAATAGAAGAAGTAAAAAAGAAGGCAACAACTAAAAAAGTAGCCCCTAAGAAAGCTGCTGTAAAAACAAAAATTGACCCTAAGACTGGTACTTTAAAAGTAGTTGAAAAGAAAGTAACCCCTAAAAAGGAAACTACAACAAAAAAAGCAACTTCTAAAAAGGCAACAACTAAAAAAACAACCAAGAAAGAAGAAACTAAAAAAACTACATCGGTTAAACAACCTGTGACAATTAAAAAATCACCTGTACGGATAATAAAAACTTCAGTTCCTACGGTAAAACCAGACGAAGATACTGTTGTTAAAACAAATATTGAACCAGTTATAAGTGATGAGGTAATTGATATTAAAAATAGTGTTGAAAATATTCAAACCACAGAAGAACAAGCCCCAATTATAACTTCACAGAATAAACCAAGCAATATAGAAACTGCTAAAAAAAGAGGTCGTAAACCTTCTGAAAATCCTCTCCCTAAGGTTAGTTCAAAATCACTAACAATTGAACCACCTAAACGTGAACCCAAAAATGATGTAAAAAAGGAAAAGGAAAAAACCTTAGAACCTGAAGTTATCCAAAGACCAACTCCTAAAAAGACTAAAGTATTAACTAAAGAAGAAAAGGTCTTATATAAAAAATTACTTGAATCTTTTAATTATGTAGCTAATTTAACAAATGTTGTAGAAGAAAAAACTATGGATACTAAACTTATCCAAGATTTAACAATTGGAGAATTACATGTAATTGAAATGGTTGACCAAAATAATAATAAGCCAATGTCACTTATCGCCAAAAAACTAAAAGTAACAGTTGGATCTTTAACAATTTGTATTAATCGTCTTGTTCAAAAAGGATATTTATTAAGAATTAGACATGAAATGGACCATCGTATTATTTTAATTAGTACAACCCAAAAAGCTAAAAAGGTTTTAAAAGAACATGATAAATTTCATGAAAATATTATAGGGCTTGCCTTAGAAAAAGGCATTACCCTTCAACAAGCAACCAAAGTAATGAGCCAATTTGCAATGGTACTTGAATATTATTATGATCCTAAATCAATCAAAGATATTACGGAAACCCCAAAAAAGAAAGGAAGTAAGGAATAATGAGAAACGAACTCATTAAAAATCGCCAAAAATTATTTGAAATGTTGGAAGACAATAGCTTTGTAATTGTTCATTCAGGTTATACAAAATTTAAATCAGCCGATTCAGTTTATGATTTTTTTGTCAATAATAATTTTTATTATTTAACTGGTATTGATCAAGCTGATGTAAAACTTGTAATCGGTAAATTTAATAATCAATATTTAGAATGGTTATTTATTGAAGAAGTTGATGAACTTAAAGCCAAGTGGTTAGGGGCAACATTGACATTTAAAGAAGCATCTGAAATTTCAGGTATTCATATTAATAACATTTATCCTCTTGATTTATTTAAAGCTAAAACTGATGCTTTATATCAATCTAATCGTTATGGTTTAAATGAAGCTAAAACAGTTTATCTTGACTTAGAACAACGTGATATTCCTCAGTATAATACTTTTGCTTTAGCATATGCAAAGGAATTAAGAGATAGATTTCCAAGCGTTTTAATTAAAAATTGCTATAATATGGTTATTGAACTTAGAATGTGTAAAAACAGTCAAGAAATAGAATTAATTAAACAAAGCATTAATACAACTAAAAATGCTATTTATAATGTTATGAAGCATCATAATGAATTAACAAATGAATCTATCGCTAATGCATATCATGATTTTGTAATTATTAAAGAAGGCAAAACGTTATCTTTCAATGATATTATTGCCTCAGGTCATAATGCGACAGTTTTGCATTATGATGATAATAATAGTGATATAGAAGCAAATTCATTACTACTTATGGACCTTGGATGTTATACAAAACATTATTCTAGTGATATAACAAGAACTTTTCCGGTATCTGGTAAATTTACAGAAAGACAAAAAGAAGTGTATGAAGTAGTATTAAATACCAATAAGAAATGTATTGAGTATGCAACGGCTGGAATGAGCTGGAAAGAACTAAATGATTATGCAAAAAAATTACTTGCTGAAGGATGTAAAAAATTAGGCATTATCAAAGAAGATAATGAATTAATTAAATACTATTTCCATTCCATTGGTCACTCTCTAGGACTTGATGTTCATGATCCATCAAAAGCTAGTGAAGGATTAAAAGAAGGAATGGTAATAACAATCGAACCAGGTTTATACATTCCTGAAGAAAATATAGGAATTCGTATTGAGGACAATATTCTAATTACTAAAGGCAAAGCCATTCTTCTATCTAAAGATATTATTAAAGAAGTAAAAGACTTAGAAGAATTTCTTAAATAGTAAATAGCCTACTTAGTAAATCTAAGTAGGTTATATTTAATGAGAAAGGACTAAAAATAATGAAAAAAATATTAAATAAAGAAATGTTTAAGTATTTAAACGAAGTAAATCCTAGCATGCTTGCCGCCGCAATAACTTTTTATTTGTTATTCATTATTGTCCCTTTAATGAGTTTACTTAGTAATATTTTAAGTTTACTAGAAATAGACATTGAATTATTAGATGAATATAAAGTGACAACAACCCAAAATGTTGCTTCCGTTATCATTTTATCATTTTCTATTATCTGGGTTGCATCCCGCTTTATTAATGCTTTGGCCGTAACATCTGATGTAATATATAAAGATGTTAAAGAACGTTCGATGATATCACGTAAAATATTAAGTGTATTATTGATGATGGCAATTGTAATTTTAATGATTGTCCAAATTGTTGTAATTTTATTTTGCTTAAATTTTTTTAGAAATATTTTACACATAACCCAGTACTATGTAATGTTTGTTATTCAGTTTATTTTACAATTCGTATCAATTGCCTTTGTCTTGAGTATAGTTTATAAATATATTGTGCCAATAAAGATTAAAATTAGCAAGACTTTTTATTTGAGTTTAATTACAACTCTTATATGGTATATTTTAACATTAGGTTTTTACTATATTAATTATACACTAAAATTAAACAACTACGATAGTTTATATGGCTCAGCCGCATCATTGATGTTATTTGTTTTTTGGCTTTATTTAGTTATTTTAACATTAGTTTATGTTATTGCTTTTAATTATTATATTACCAAAAAAAGGCAAGTAATAAAATAAATAACTTGGATATACTAATTATGAACAAAGCGAGGTAAAATAATGTTTAGAAAAAAATTATTCGTTTTCTTGTGTTTGTTCACAATTCTATTTTCTTTAAACGCTATAAACATCAAAGCAGCTGGATGGGGATTTACGAAAAACCCTAACCATGAAACCCCTGAAATAGGTAAGTATAAAAAAATGATAGAAAATACATCATCATATTATGTAGGGGATGAAACCCAAAAAGTTGTGTACTTAACCTTTGATGCGGGGTATGATAATGGACAACTTGCCAAAATTTTGAAAGTATTGAAAGACAAAAAAGTTAAAGCAAGTTTCTTTATTACTGGTGACTTTGTAAAAAGATTTGGTGATTTAACTTGCCAAATGACAAATGAAGGTCATATTATATGTAACCATTCATATAGTCATAAAAAAATTCAAACCTTATCGAAAGATGAATTACAAAAAGATTTAGAAAAATTAGAGAATGCTTATACTAGCCTTACAAACTGTAAACTAGCAAAGTACTTTAGACCACCAGAAGGTGAGTTTAGTAAAGAAGCATTAATGAATGTCCAAAGTTTAGGATATAAGACCGTGTTTTGGTCAATAGCTTATCGAGATTGGGACCTTAAAAAGCAACAGTCGGTGAATGCGGCTGTAAAAAGTGTGGTTGATAATTTACATAACGGAGCAATAATTTTATTACACACCGTTTCTTCAACTAATAGTGAATCTTTAGGTTTGATAATAGATGAAATCAACAATCAAGGTTACACCTTTAAAACTGTTTTAGATTTATAGCACTATAATGAATACGAGTTATTCATTATTCGCCTCCTATTATGGGGGCCTTTTGTGCGATAGGAATGTATAACAACTCGAAAGATGAAAGTACACAAGAAGATGCCAAACGAAGTGTTAGCTGAAGACAAAATCTTGACCTAAGGAACACGAACTAAATAGGTTGCTATAATTGTAAGACTACAAAATGCGCCAAAACCCGAAGTCACCAAGCAATTATCGTTAGTAAATTTAGTAGGTATACTAAAAAGCACTAAAAGTAGCAAAGTTAGGCATAAGAATGTAAATTAAATATTATATGTAAAGCTAAAAAGTTAGGTGATACTATAACCGATTGTATTGTAAAAAACATTGAAAGTGCAAATGAAATTACTAGAGTTAATATTAAAAGATGGTAATCTTTATAAAACAATTGAAAAAGTTGTGAAGAATAATGGAAACATCCGGTATTGATAGAATTAAAGGAAGAAGTTATTTTTCAAAGCATAAAAAAGAAATCAAAAATGCTTTTAAAAAAAGAAAATTAGGTATACTAATAATAGTAGATATGGACTTAGAGAAATTTTTTAGTAAAGTTAATCACGATAAATTAATGCAAAATTTAAGCAATACAATCAAAGATAAAGATGTACCACCAATAATAAGAAAGTTCTTAGTGTCTATAAGTAATAGTAAATGGAGTATTATAAACTATAATAGAATGAACACCACAAAGAAGATGCAAGACGATAATGCAACTAATCAAACTGTTTAAAATCAAAAGACAAAATAGAAAGCAAATTAGAAAATTGCTCATTCGGGAAATAATTCTATCTATAGAAAAATATTATACTAACTGTTTGAGTAAAACATGTCATACCGCCGTTTACGAAAACTGTACGCACGGTGGTGTGAGAGACCGAAAATGAATAATTATAAATACTTTGTTCTTTTCTCCTAGTCGATTTAAATTAAAATAAGCACCAATAATAGTGCTTATTCCCATTTTGCATATAAAGTAATATCAGTAGGTTTAACATTGTCTAACTCTACTATTTTATTTTTGAATTCAGAATCACTGTACCATCCAAGAAATTTATAACCAGGCCTAATAGGATCAACAAGATCAATTCCACGTATGGCTTTTTCTTCATTAAATGTTGGAAATTTACCAGAATAATCAAAATCAGCTTTCCATACATTGTCTTTTTCTTCTTCACTATAATCTTCTGGGAAAGTGTGTTTTACCACATACTCAGTTGGAAGATTATCTTTATTTGTAACCCCATTTATTCCTTCATATGTAATTTTATATCTCGTTAGTTTCCATTTTGCATAAACTGTTGTTGATTTAGTAAACGTGTAAGTAGATAAATCATCAATCTTATTATTGAAAGATGCATCTAAATACCAACCATTAAAGGTCCAACCATTTCTTTCTTGAAGAGTAGGCTCTTTAATATGGCCATTCTCATCAATCGCAACATTATCAACTTGTAAACCTTTTAAGTTAGCAAATTTTACAACTTTGGGTTGTGAAAACACAAAGATAAAAGCAAGTACAATTAAGATAAGGATACCTAAACTTATAAACAAAATAGTTTTACGATGTTTTTTCGCTTTTCTAGGATCAACAATAACTTCATTCTTATTATCCATACAATCCTCTCCTTTTTATTATTTTTTATTGATTACCAACAATTATACCACATCAAATGCAAAAAATCAAATTTTGTGTTATAATCTATTTGAAAGAGGTGTGTTATGAGCCCAAATGTATTAAATAAAAATCAAGAAGTATTATTGACAATAAAAAGAACAGGCATTAATGGTGAAGGAATAGGTTATTACAAACGTCTTGCAATTTTTGTTCCCTTTACAATTCCTGGTGAAGAAGTAGTAGTAAGAATGACTGAAATAAAAAATCAATATGCTAAAGGTAAAATTGTCAAGATTAAAACACCATCACCTTCAAGAGTTGAGGCACCTTGTAAATACTATGAACAATGTGGGGGATGTCAGTTACTTCATGTAAATTATGAAGAACAAGGCAAAATGAAAAAGCAAATAGTTGAAGAATCTTTCGCAAGATATTATAATGGTACTTTAAACGAAAAATTATTTAAAGATACTATTACTATGGATAATCCTTGGCACTATCGTAATAAAGCTAAACTTCCTGTCCGCTATGATGGTGAAAAATTAGTAACAGGTCTTTATGCTTTTGATACCAATAAACTAGTATATATTGAAGATTGTCTAGTAGAAAGAGAAGATATCAGAAGTAAAGTAAAAGAAATTTGTGAATTTTTAACAAAATATCAAGTGATAGCTTACAACCCTAAATCTAAGGATGGAATTCTTCGTCATATTGTTATAAGAAGTTCAAGTTTAACTAAAGATATTCAAGTTACATTAATATTATTTAAACATGATCAAAGAACAATTAATATTGCGAAAGACTTAATAAAACTTGAAAACATTAAAAGTGTTTACATTAGCATTAATGATGATCCTGATGCCATTGAAAACTTTGGACTTGAAACATTTAAAGTAGCTGGTATTGATGCAATTGTTGAAAAATTAGGCCCATATAAATTTTCTCTTCTTCCAACCGCTTTTTTTCAATTAAACTGTGAACAAACTGAAAAATTATATACTCACATTGTAAAAGTTGCACACCTTCATGGTGAAGAAAATGTAGTAGATGCTTTCTGTGGAGTTGGCACGATTGGTATATGGTTAAGCAAATATGTAAAAGAAGTAAGAGGCATAGATGTTAATAAAGAAGGAATCAAGAGCGCTATTCAAAATGCTCAACTAAATGAAATTCCTAATGCAAGATTCTATACAGGTGATATTTTAACTTGCCTTACCAAATGGCGAAAAGAAGGATTCATTCCTGATGTTTTAGTGGTTGATCCTCCAAGAACGGGACTAGACTTACGACTATTAAATTATTTACAACAATTTCCTGTAAGTAGAATTGTTTATGTTTCATGCAATCCTGCTACACTTGCGAAAAACTGTAATCACCTTCAAAAGAAATATCACATTCTTCAAATACAACCTCTCGATATGTTCCCACAAACATGTAACGTTGAGTGTGTAGTTTGTCTTGAAAGAAGATAGGTAAAAATAGGTGATTTAT
>CAVJDT010000034.1:0-20999 GCA_963648435.1 Bacillota bacterium | reverse complement strand
TAATTAATATGATTTAATTTGATTATATTTCCTGCAAATAGATTAATTATCTATAATTTAGAACATGGTTACTAAGACTTGGTATGATTGGTGAAGAATTCAAGACAGCAAGAGAGTTCTTACTAGAAAACTTAGATGGCGACATAGCATTCAAGACTGGTCGCCCTCAAAGTGTAATAGCATAAAAAGAAAGGATAGAAAAAATGAGTAAATTATATGTAGCATATGGTAGCAACTTAAATATAATGCAGATGGGCTATAGATGCCCTACTGCAAAAGTTGTTGGAATAGGAAAAATACTAGATTATAAATTGACCTTTAGAGGTGTAGCAACAATTGAAAAAGAAGCAAAAAAAGAAGTTCCTGTAGCTGTATTGGAAATAAAGGAAAATGATGAAAAAGCATTAGATATTTATGAAGGATACCCGACTTTATATAGAAAGGAAATTATTGAAGTAGTTATGAAAGATAAAGTCATTAAAGGAATGGTGTATATTATGAATAGAGGAATACCATACTTGCCTACAAGAAAATATCTTGAAGTAATTAAATCAGGGTATAATGATGTTGGGTTGGATCTAGCATATTTAAAGGAAGCCTTGGAAGATACAAAAGATAGAATGCAAAGAAATAAAAAATGTGTTTGTTTGGAAGAGTTTGTATACTCTTCCTTTTCTCGTTGATTTTATGAAAGAGGTAAAGAAATGACAATTAATAGACCTATTGATTTTCCAAAATTAAAAGACTATAAACCAACAAGGTTTATGGCTCCAACTTCACATTATGATAAAGCAAAGGCAGATAGAGCAGTCCTCTTCATAGAAAACTTAAAACATACAAAAGGCAAATGGGAAGGAAAACAATTTTATTTGCTTCCATGGCAAGAACAAATTATAAGAGATATATTTGGAACTGTAAAGGAAGATGGGACAAGACAGTTTAGACAAGCATACATTGAAATTGCAAAGAAAAATGGTAAATCAGAACTTGCAGCCGCAGTAGCTCTTTATATGTTATATGCAGATAATGAACCAAGTGCAGAAGTGTATGGCGCCGCAGCAGATAGACAACAAGCATCTATTGTATTTGATGTTGCTAGAAGAATGGTTGAAATGTCGCCAGCGTTACAAGAAAGAAGCAAAATAACACTTGCTTCAAAAAGATTGGTTAATTTTTCTAATTCAGGTTTTTATCAAGTTTTATCTGCAGATGTAGTAACAAAACATGGTTTAAATATTTCAGCGCTTGTGTTTGACGAATTACATACTCAACCTAATAGAAAATTATTTGATGTTCTAACAAAAGGATCAGGAGATGCAAGGGAAGAACCTCTATATTTTTATATAACAACTGCAGGAAACAATAAAAATAGTATATGCTATGAATTGCATATGAAAGCAAAAGATATTATAGAAGGAAGAAAAATCGACTCAACATTTTATCCAGTGATATATGGATTGGAGCAAGAAGAAGATTGGCATAATGAAGCAAATTAGTATAAAGCAAATCCTTCACTTGGAGAAACTATTCAAATTGATAGGATTAGAGAGGCATATCAAGACGCATTGCAAAATTTAGCAGAAGAAAATATATTTAGACAACTTAGACTTAATACTTGGGTATCAGGAAATGTTAGATGGATGAGTATGGATGCTTGGGATAAATGTGGTGATTTCTTTGATAAAGAAGAGTTAAGAGGAAGAATATGTTATGCAGGGCTTGACTTATCAAGTTCAACTGATGTTACAGCCTTTGTGTTAGTATTTCCACCAATTGATGATGACGATAAATATTATATTTTACCATTCTTTTGGATACCTGAAGATACAATAGAACAAAGGGTAAGAAGAGATCATGTTCCGTATGATATATGGTTAGGAAAGAAACTAGTATATGCAACAGAAGGAAATGTCATTCATTATGGGTATATTGAAAAATTCATAGATAAACTTGGAAAAGTTTATAATATAAAAGAAATAGCATTTGATAGATGGGGAGCTGTTCAAATGACACAAAATCTAGAGGGAATGGGGTTTACAGTAGTACCTTTTGGTCAAGGATATAAAGATATGAGTCCACCAACAAAGAGATTAATGGAACTAGTACTCGAAAGAAAAATAGCACATGGTGGAAATATTGTATTACGTTGGATGATGGATAATGTTTATATAAAAACAGATCCAGCAGGAAATATAAAAATGGATAAAGAAAAATCGACAGAAAGAATAGATGGGGCAGTTGCATTAGTTATGGCGCTTGATAGAGCAATAAGAAACTGTGATGAAGATAGCGTTTATAATGAAAGAGGATTAATAATAATATAAAAATTTTTATTTGAGCATTTTTTGCCAATTTTTGTTAAATTAGTCAAATTTATAGTTTAAAATTGAGCAATATTTATAAAAAAGCAAGAAATAACAAAAAATGCTCATTTTAATGAAATTATTAAATAAATAAAACACTTGCATTATTTTCCATATTATGGTAAAATATAGTCGTAATATATTAATATTTCCTAAGTCTGCTTTGGGACACTCTTAAGAATAATATATACTGACTAGATACAAGCTCTCTTAGGAAAAGGGGGCTTTTTTGCTTAAAAATAGATTATTATGTGTAAATTGCATATAATAATAGTGATAAAACGTAAAAGACAGTATGGGGAGGTACTAGTATGTTGATTTATTTAGTTTTAAAACGCATTATCAAAGAGCTAATTGGCCATAGTATACGGCCAGAAGTATACTAAATAAATTAAAAGTGAAAGGAGATGAAAAATAAAATGAAAAAAATAATTGTACTATTTATGATGCTTATTTTAAGCATAGTACTTGTTGGATGCAGCAATGATAATGATAATACTATTCTGTACAATGCAGTAATGGTAAATAGCGGAAGTATTGACGGTGTTCAAACAGTTAATTATTTTAAAAAAGACTTTTTATTAGAAAATAAAGTTTCAGGTGTTCGGTATAAAAATGAAAATTATGATCCAACTAATCCGGAAAGTGAGGAATATATTTTTGATGAAAGTTCACCAGAGACAATTACATATGTTATAGATTCATTAGATAAGTATGAACGAGTTTTTAATACTAATTATGAAATTGATTATGATAAAGAAATATTAATTTTATTTTTATTTGCTGATACAAATTGTACATATAGCTTAAATAGTGTTGAATTAAATAATAATAATTTAAAAATAACATATAAAAGTAAAATTAACGTTACGACTGACCCTGAAAGAACTTTTATTCTTATAAAAATGGATAAAGTAGAATTTGAAAATATTGAATTTATTTAGAATTAAAGGATAATTTTATGAAAATGAGTAAAAAAATTTTAAAAATATTGATGATTTTTACTTTGGTTTTGACATTTATATTTGTAAATATTAGAACGAAAGTAAATGCTTATACATCGAATATAGAAGAAGATGAACAAGAACTTTTTATTGAAGAAACAATCAAAATATTTGGCAACGTTGAAATTAATAGTATAGAGTATTTATATAATTTTAATGATTCACCAGATTATGTTTATGTTGATTTTGAAGGTTTAGGATATGTAATTTATTATAGAACTACATTGGAAATGATGGAATATTCATTAGAATTTGATTTAGATTATTCAAATATTGATTCTAGAAAGTATTATGCTGGTCCATCTAATTATTATTGAAAAAAGAATAATAAGTTTATTGATGTTGATACCGGAGATTATTTGAATTTATCAGATTCAGATATTGAATTATATGCAAATAATTTATCAAGTTTTTTTTCAGTAGATGCAGATGAACGTTTAAATTATTTTTTAAATTTAAATGTTGACATAGATAATTCTTCTATTACTACATCTCAAAATAACAATGCTCCTGAATTTGATAAAAAAAATTTTATTACTCCAAATGCTCCTGGTGCTGTTAATACTAAATACATAAATAATTATGATTATTTTTTGTCTAATCCTCGTCATGGATTTAATGAACATGGCACATGTGGTTCTGTTGCTGCACAAATTTTATTAGGGTATAATAATTACTATAATGATAGAAGAATAATCAATGTTGAACATTTATATGGTGACTGGATTGGTTCAGCTAGTAGTAATTTATATGATAAAAGCAATTATGTATATCCAGAAAGAAATATGAATGTATGCAATAATCCAATGAGTTTGACTAGATATACAACTGGAACTAATAATGATTTTTATGAATTTGTAATTCGAAATATTGAGCCTACAGCCTTTAATTGTACTTGTACTACTACAACTATAAAAGTATCTGGTAGTACTGCTACTGTTACTACTACGATTTATTTTCCTGATGGAACTACAAGTACTTCTGTAACTACTAGAGATGCTGCTCCAGGGGAACAAAGCTCAGAAAATACTAAACATACACATACTGGAGCTTCGATAGATGATGTTGTGGAAGGTTTAGGAAATATTTTAAGTGCTAAGTTTGATGAAAGTCAATATAGTATTACATATGATGAAAAAGGTTGGTTTTTTGGATGGTCACCTATTAGTTCAACACCAATTAAAGCAGAAATTGATTCTGGTAGACCATTAATAATTGGATTGGATAGTAATTTAGGTGGAACAGATCATTGGGTAGTAGGCTATGGATATCAAGACTATAATTATCCAGGGGATAGCGAAACATATTCTGGATATATAGTTAATTTTGGTTGGACAAATAGATATAATGTTTGGATTAATGAATCATGGTGTGATTCTTATATAGCATTACAAATGAATCATACGCATAATTTAAATATTCAAACTAATAATATTATTGATGATACAAAAATTGAATTACGTTGTGGAGAATGCGGATATAGAACACTTGATGATTTATATACAGTATCAGATAATAAGTTAGTTTCAGTAAATTATGAAATTTCAGGAGATATTGAAATCCCTGAAAATATTAATGGGACTCAAATATTATTTATTGGAAATAATGCTTTTAGTAATCAAAATAATCTTTTAAGCGTAACAATACCAAATACTATAACTAATATAGATTCATATGCATTTGAAGGCTGTACGAACTTAGAAAGCGTTACTTTATCTAATAGTTTATATGCTATAGGTGTTGGAGCTTTTATAGGATGTTCTAGTTTAAGGAGTATAAATATACCAGCTAGTGTTCAACACATTGATTCAAATGCCTTTGAAAATTGTTCATCTTTAACAAGTGTGACAGTTAATAAATCACAAGAAGCAATTACTCATATAGGAGAAAATGCTTTTGATGGATGCTCTACATCATTACAAATTATTGTTCCTAAAAATAGGTTGGCAGAATATAAAAATAAAGTTTATTGGTCAAGTTATAAAAATAAGATCATTCCAGATAGTACTGATTTCGATGAGTTAAATTTACATTGTTTAGTTGATGATTCGAGCGATGTTACATTAAGTGCTGGATATAATGAATTATATAAACTAAATGTTGAGTGTAATAAATCATATAAGTTTATGACAAGTTCTGGCATTGAGTTAAAAGTTTATGATGAATATTTTGACGAACTTTATACTGGAGAAAATACATTATATGCATATTTAAGTCCAGGGACTTATTATTTAGATGTTAGATATAATTCTAGTACTGCAAGTGGTACAATCACTATCGATTATGAATTGAGATGGACACATGATGGAGAAAGAGTTTATTATAATGATGAGCATAATTTGCTTACACATTTACATGAAACATCTGATGGTACATATTTTAATAAATTATATTATATAAATAACAATGGAGCAGGATTATATAAATTTCAATTAAATGGTACATATTCTAATAATTTACCAATTGCATATGATTCTGGAACGCTTACTATCTATAATGATAGTGGTAGATTAGAAACACAAATATTAAATAGATACCCAAATTCAAGTATAATGGCATCTTCAGATGATAATCAAGATACAATGTATGTATATTTACCAAGAAATGGATATTTTTATATAAACGTTGTTATGCCATCTAAAAGTTATGAATCATTAAGTTTAATAGTTTCTCCAATAAGTTCACAAAATATTAATTTGTTTAATTTAAATGAAAATGCTAATCATTTAATATCAGTTATAAATAATACTGATAAAGGTGATTATGTTGAAACATTAAATGTCGAACAGACTGGAAAATTTACAATATCATATAATTACAATGGTAGTTCAACTGATAATTTTGTATTTTTATTAGTAAAACAAAATTATAATTCCACAACTAATCAATATTCTTTTTCAACAATAATTAATGAGACAATGAATGCTACAAATAATTCATTCACTTATACTGGAAATTTAGAGGCAGGTAAATATTATATTGGATATTTAAATAAAAATGACAGTAGTAGTGTTGTTGTTAATTTTGTAAGACTTGTAACTGATTCAGATAATCAAAAATTATTACCAGACCCAGATATGTTCACGGTATATGGTAGTGAAGTTAGATTTAATAATGGTGTATGTAGAGGAACTAATTTAACAGTAGGATTTACAAGATTTATATATTTGGATAATACATTAGATATAAGATCACAATCTAGATTAGATTATTACTGGTATTCAAGTGATGAAAATGTAGCTTCGATTTCTGATTATGGTACTTTATTAGGATTATCTCCAGGAACAGTAAAAATTATGGCAGTATATAAAAATGATCCATCAGTTGTATATGTAAAACAATTTACAGTTTTGCCTGATACTAGAACAGAAGATTTAGCTGTAGAAATAAGTGAAAGTATTACATATGCAGAAAGCGGACAAATATATGAAATTTGCTTGACTGATACAAATAGTCCATATCCATTAAATTCACTATATGAATGGAGTGTTGTATTAGATGAATCAAGTTATTCAGTAACAGTAACAGAATGGGGAACATTTAGTATGAGTGGAACAGGTACGATAGTCCTTGAAGGAAGATCAAAATTAAATCCTCATCTTGTAGTTAGATTTACATTAATTGTTACATAAAAATATTTTAAGTCTTAAGAGTTAGTAGAAATACTAGCTCTTTTCTTTTACCCAAAACTTTAATAGAAATAAGGACTATGTGTTAAGGAATGAGCATTTTTGCATCTTTTTGCATTAAAAGTTCACGATTTGAAAAGTATTTTGAGCATTATTAATATATTATCTAATTTTGTGTTAAAAGTGCTTATTTATATATTTATACAATATGGAGGAAGTATGAAGATAGTAAAGAAAAAAATAGATGATTTAAAGCCAGCTGATTATAACCCAAGAAAAAATTTAAAACCTGGGGATAAAGAATATGAAAAACTGAAGAAAAGTATAAAAGAATTTGGTTATGTAGAACCAATAATATACAATAAAAGAACAGGAATAGTAGTTGGTGGTCACCAAAGATTAAAAGTGTTAAAAGATTTAGGATATGAAGAAATAGATTGTGTAATAGTGGATTTAGATGAAGCAAAAGAAAAAGCACTGAACATTGCTTTAAACAAAATTAGTGGTGAATGGAATAATAATTTACTTGCTGATCTTTTAAAAGAGTTAGATCAAGAAGGGTTTGATGTAACACTAACAGGGTTTGATTTAGATGAAGCTAAAGAATTATTTGGAAAAGGATCATTAGAAAATGTTCACGAAGATAACTTTAATCCAGAAAAAGAAGTCAAAGAAATTAAAGAACCAAAAACTAAAGCAGGAGATATATATCATTTAGGAGACCATAGAATCATTTGTGGTGATTCAACAAATGTAGAATATTACAAGAAAGTACTAGATGAAGAAAGAATAGATTTAGTAGTAACTGACCCACCATACAACATTGACTATGGTGAACTATATCAGGCAATGGAAGAGACATAGTATATATATGATGAGAATAGTAACATCTATGGTTTTATCTACTGTAAAAATTTTAATTTTGGATAATGATCAAAAGAGATTTTCAAATATAATATAAATGAATTTTCTGATTTAGATAAATTTTTAAATAAGAATATTAATAATTAAACAAACAACGTTTTTTAATGTTATGGGCGAGTCATTTTCTTTAGTTTATAGTTGTAATTGGTTTATTTTTAAAAAGAAAAAGGTTTTCATTATTATCTAACAACCATTTTTTAGAAAAAAGTGTATAATAGTCAACGGTAGAAAGAGATGAATATTTATGAAATCTAGTTTAATTAAAGGAAAACCATTTTTAGCCCTTTTCTTTTTTGCTTTACCAATGGTTTTATCTGTAACCCTTCAACAATTTTATAATATATGTGATAGTATGATTGCGGGGAAGTTTGTTAGTTCTGAAGCTCTTGCAGCGGTAAGTGCTTCATACCCAATTACAATGATTTATTTAGCAATAGGTACAGGCTTTGGGGTTGGTGCTAATATTGTGGTATCAAGGTATATTGGGGAAAATAATCTATTGCATGCTAAACAAACTATTTATACATCAATTATTACAATTTGTCTAGTTGGTTTGTTAGTTAGTATTTTTGGATACCTTTTTGTTAATGATTTAATAAAGATGATTAATGTTGGTGATGATTATTTTAACGATGCGGTAATATATTTAAAGTATTATACTTATGGTATTATCTTTATGTTTTTGTATAATACAGTTACTTCAATATTTCAAGCTCTTGGGAATTCACGTATTCCTCTATATTTCTTAATTTTTTCAACTGTTTTAAATATAGGTTTAGATATATATTTTGTAACAGCGTTTAAGATGGGAGTTGAAGGACTTGCTCTTGCAACATTTATTGCCCAAGTACTTGCATCAGTATTGTCATTTGTAATTTTAATTATTTTTGTTAGAAAACATGTAAGTAAAGAAGAAAAAATAATTAATTTTTCATTACTTAAAAAGGTATTACCAATTGCAATTCCTTCTATTATTCAAGCTTCAACTATTTCCCTTGGTCAACTTCTTATTCAAACTCTTATTAATAAGCAAGGTACAGCTGTTGTCGCAGGGTATGGTGCTGCGTATAAAATTTGTTATGTTGTAATTAACATTTTTGTTACTATGTCTAATGCATTATCTACATATGTTTCTCAAAATGCAGGAGCAAAGGAATATAAAAGGATTAAACAAGGCTTTGTGGCAACCATTATTATGTGTGCTATCTTAACGGTAATTACGACATCATTGTTTCTTTTAATTCCTGATGTTTTCTTATCTATTTTTGAAAAGAAAAATGATGATCCATTAGTAACAGAAGTTGGATGTTTGTTTCTTACCACCATTGCTCCATTCCTTTTCTTAATGGCGGTTAAAATTCCATGTGATGGCGTTATGAAAGGCTCAAAAGATATGTTTTGCTTTATGATTGGCACTCTTGCGGATTTATTTTTAAGAGTTGCTTGTTCATATATCCTTGTAAATAAATTAGGTGTTAAAGGAATTTTCTTATCTTGGCCAATTGGCTGGGCCGTAGGTGCAATTATTTCTGTTATATGTTATATAATAGGAAGATGGAAAAAACTTATTGGATATAATTTAAATAGCTCTATTGCTTATAAAGAAAAAACATCATATTAGTAGTATGATGTTTTTTCTAACTTTATTTTGAATTCTTTTAATTCATTTTCTTTTAAATCACCTAAGAAAAAAGGACCAATTCTAGTTCGCTTAAGAGTCACAACCCTATTATTAGAACGAATTACAGCTCGCCTAATTTGATGGTATTTTCCATCTGCTAAAGTTACTTTGATACAATAGTCATTAATTTTTTCTGCCAAAATGGGAAGAGTTAATTTATTCTTTATTAAAAATGGTTCTTTAACTTTAATTAAAAATTCTGGAGTAATTTTTTCTTTTAATGTAACAAGATAATCTTTTGTATATTTATTTAAAGGATTATTTAGTTCTTTAATAAAGTTACCATCATTTGTTAGAATCATTAAACCTTCACTATCCTTATCAAGTCGTCCTACTGGCATAACCTTATATGGTAAATTAAGATAATTTAAATAACTTGATTCTTCCTTAGTAATATCTGATCTAATTTCTTTTGGTTTATAATAAAGATAATATACAAAAGGAACTTTTTCTATTATTTTTTCATCAATGGTAACAATATCATCATTTCTTAATGACCATAGATAAGGAACAATAATACCATTAACTTTAATTCTACCTTCTTGATATAATGTGGTTACTTCTCGATTTGTGTAATTACCATAGGTTTTAATATATTTATATAATCTCATAATTTAATCCTCACTTTATTTTACCATAAAACTTATTAAAAATTAAACTTTTACATTTTTATTTATCTCAATAATCGTATTATATAAGTGGGTGATAAAATGAAAAAACTAATGCTTTTGTTTATTTGTTTAATGTTTGTTGTAGGATGCGAAGATGAAATTAAGATAAATAATGTTAACACTGAGGCTACATCATCAACTATTTTAGTAGAAATTAAAGGGGCTGTAAAATATCCAGGGGTATATGAAATTGAGGCTGGGTCCATTGTCAAAGATTTAATTGATTTAGCAGGGGGAGTGCTACCATATGCTAATTTAGCAAATGTTAATGTGGTTACAAAACTAGATGCTAATCAATTAGTTGTTATACCAACTAATACTAGTGTTCAAACTAAAATAAATATAAATGTTGCGGGGATAGAAGAACTAACCACAATTGAGGGAATTGGCACCACTAAAGCAAATGCTATTATTAAATATCGAAATGAAGTAGGAGTTTTTACAAGCATTGAAGAGCTTAAAAAAGTTAGCGGAATTAGTTCAAATCTTTTTGAAAAGATTAAAGCGTTTATTACTGTTCAATAAGTTAAATGGACAAATACATTTAATTTGCTTAGGTGTCGTTTTAGTTCTTATTCTTATTTTGCGGTTTAGTTTGTTAATATTAGGTGTTACCTTAATATATATTATTTATTTATTTTTAAGATACAAAAAAGAATTAATATTGGTAATTATAATTACCGCTTGTTTAGGTGTAAACTTAATATTTAGAAATATTAATTATCAAAAAACTGATTATGTTTTCAAACATTTCCAAGGAGTGGTAACGGCTTTAAAGGAAAAGGAAATGAGTAATCAAATTACCATCAAATATCAAGGACTTAAATATATATATTATGATGAAACCAAATCAATAAGAATAGGTGATATGGTTGATATTGAAGGAAATGTAACCGTAGGCGATAAAAATCACATTCCATTATTATTCAATTATAATAGATATTTAAAAGAAAACAACATTAAAGGAATTATTAAAGAAGGAACATGCCAAAAGGTTAAAACTAGTTTTTCCATATACACACTTCACCAAAAAGTATTAAACTACTTTAATGCACGATTTAAAGGCCAAACAAGTGGTTTTTTGAAAGCTTTATTAATAGGTGATAAAAATGGATTAGGGGAAGAATTAAGTGAGGAAATATCAAATGTGGGGATTGGCCATTTGTTTGTTATTTCAGGTTTACATATGAATGTATTACAAAAAATAGTAGAAAAAATCTTAAAATATTTAAAAGTGCCAAGTAAATTACATATAACGATAATAATTATTTTTTTCTTACTTTATTTTATGATTACCTTATATCTTGTATCAATACTAAGAGTATTATTAATATATGTTCTTTCTAAAATAAATAAAAAAGCCAATTTAAACCTCACTACTCTTGACCTTTATGCAACTTCAATAATTTTAATTTTACTTTTTAATCCATATTATATTGTAAATTATTCATTCATTTTAACATTTATTATTTCGACTTCTTTAGTTATAATTAGCCCAATCCTTAAAATGAAAGGATTTAAAGGCATAATTCTTAATAATGTAATTATGAGTATTAATAGTATTTTAGTTACAATTCCGATTATTGTATTTATAGATCCATCAATTAATGTTCTTTCAATTATTTATAATTTATTTTACATTCCTTTTGTAACATATATATTATTACCCTTTTCATTAGTGGTTACTGCTCTTAGCTTTTTAGGTCCTATTTATGAATTAATTGTAAATTCTTTTAGTGCTGTTACATCATATTTAAGTTTAATTAAAATTGGAGAATTAAGGTTATCAACCAATTATGAGATATTTCCAATTCTCTTTTATGTTATTTATATAATAGTTGTAGTTACCTTTTTAAATAAAGCCAATTTAAAGAAAAAAGTAGTAGTCTTAACTTGTTTAAGTGCTTTTATTTTTATGTGGAGTAATAGTGCTTATTTAAATTCAAATGACCAAATTTATTTTTTAGATTTACCTGAGGGTGATAGTACTTTAATTATTAAATCATTTAATAGAGCAAATATTTTAATAGATACTGGGGAAGATGTAAATGATGATTTAGAGATATTTTTAAAGAAAAAAGGAATTAAACGACTAGATTTTATTTTTATAAGTCACGGAGATAGTGACCATAATGGAAGACTTAGTTACCTAATTAAGGAATTTAAAGTCAAAAACATTGTGATAAGTAGTTATGATACTATTACTGAAAAAATCTGCTATGCATCATCATATAAAGGCAATATAATAAAAGTGAAAAAAGGAAATACAATTGCTTATAAAGATATGAATTTTCAGATATTATCACCAAATAAAAAAAGTAAAAGTTCTAATAATGATAGTGTGGTAATGATAACAAATATCTTTGGTAAAACCTTACTGATGACTGGTGATATGGAAAAAGAAATAGAAAATGAATTAATTACAGAATATAAAGCATTAACGGTAGATATATTTAAAATTCCTCATCATGGTTCTAACACCTCTAGTACTTTAAATTTTGTAAATAAATTAAATTATGAATATGCTATTTGCATGAGTGGATACCGTAATACCTTTGGCTTTCCAAGCAATAAAGTAGTTGCAAGATATGATCAAGATAAATTATTACTTACAAAAAATTATACTACAATTATTTTTCAAAAAAAATGGTATCAAAAAGTAGTTAAGTTTAAAACATAATAAAATAATTTTTATTTATATGGAATAAAATTAATAAATATGCTATAATTTATTGAAGTAGAAGGTTATATTTAAAATATAATTTTAATGACAATTTCAATAAAGGAGACTACCACCCTTGAAGAACAAATAGTACTAGATCCATTTATGGGGAGTGGAACTACAGGAATTGTGCGCAAAAAATTAAATAGAAAATTCATTGGAATGGAAAAAGAAATAAAATACTTTGAAATTTGTGCAAAAAGATTAAATAATTGAATATAATAAAACCATCTAATACGATAAAAGTCAAGAAGTTAAATTGTCTTATCAATTTACTTTACTAACGCAAAGTTTTATGGTATAATACATACGATATTTCATTGGAGGTGTAGCAATGGCAAACATTAAACAACAAATGAAGCGAGACATCACAAATGACAAAAAAAGATTATTAAATGCATCATTTAATTCATCTTTAAAAACAGCAGTAAAAGCATTTGAAACAGCTGTTGAATCAGGTGATAAAGCAAAAGCCGCTGCAGCATATAGTTTTGCATGTAAAAAATTAGATAAGTCTTTAACTAAAGGCATTCATCATAAAAACTATGTTGCTAGACAAAAATCTCGTTTAGCAAGTGCTTTAAATAAAATGGCATAATAATTAAAATTTTACTCTATAGATCTTTTGATTTATAGAGTTATTTTTTAGTTTTATTTAAGGTTTATTGGTATACTATTAGGTGAAGAGGTGAATAATATGCGTTTATTACTAGTTGAAGATGAAAAAACTTTATCAAATGCATTAGTTACAATTTTAAAACATAACAATTACGCAGTTGATGCGGTATATAATGGACAAGATGCTATTGATTATTTAGATACGCAAATTTATGATGGTGTAATTCTAGATATTATGTTACCACTAGTTGATGGAATTACTGTGCTTAAAACAATCAGAAAAAAAGGCAATACTGTTCCGGTGCTTCTACTTACCGCAAAGTCAGAGATAGAAGATAAAGTAGTTGGCTTAGATAATGGTGCAGATGATTATTTAACAAAACCATTTGCAACTCAAGAATTACTAGCAAGAGTTAGAGCGATAACTAGAAGAAATAAAGAACTTAAAGATAATGCTTTAGTTTATGAAGATTTAAAATTAGATCGAATTACTTTTGAATTAATATCAGAAAAAGGAAAAGTACTACTTACATCTAAAGAGTTTCAAATTATGGAAATGTTCATGAAGAATCCTAGTATGATTATTTCACCTAATTTATTTATGGATAAAATTTGGGGATTTGATAGTGAAACTGATATGAATGTGGTATGGACATATATATCATACTTAAGAAAAAAGCTAAAGTTGATTGGTTCAAAAGTAAATATAAAAGTAGTAAGAAATATAGGCTATACCTTGGAGACTAAAAATGATTAAAAAGTTAAGAATAAAATTTATAATAGTAGCTCTCTCATCAGTTGTCTTAGTATTATCAGTAATTATTGGTGGTATTAATATTCATAATTACAATGATGTCAATAGAAGAACTGATGAAACATTACTTATGTTAAAAAATAATAATGGAAAATTTTCTGACAAGCCCAAAGAACCAGGAGTTGATGACATTCCTCAAAAAGAAATAAAAGATAATATATCTCCAGAAACTCCTTTTGAAACTCGATATTTTACGGTAAAAGTAGATAGTGAAGGTAATTCTGAATTAATTACAAAAGAAGTAGTTGCAATCGATGAAGCCACCGCAATCAAATATGCGAATGAAGTATTAAAATTAAACAAAGAAAAAGGATTTAAAGAAAATTATAAATATCTAAAATTTAAAATTGATGATGCGGATATGATTATTTTTGTTGATTGTACAAGAGACTTAAATACTTTTCATGAATTTTTAAATACTAGTATTATTATAAGTACGGTTGGTATTATTGTAGTATTTATTTTAGTTGTAATATTTTCATTGATTATTACCAAGCCTTTTGTGGAAAACTATAAAAAGCAAAAACGCTTCATCACCGATGCTAGTCATGAATTAAAAACACCGCTTACCATTATTAATGCAAGTTGTGAAATTCTAGAGTACACCAGTGGGGAAACAGAATGGACAAAAAACATTAAAGACCAAGTGACAAGATTAACTGAACTTACCAATAAATTAGTATTTTTGACAAAAATGGATGAAGAAAATAGTAAAATCACAATGACTGAATTTTCATTATCAGAAGTAATTGATGAAGTTGTAAAACAATATATACCCGTATTTAAAGCAAATAATAAGAATTATGATGTTAATATAACTCCTAATATTACATATAAAGGTGATATGAGACTAATTAAAGAAATGATGGAATTATTGATTGATAACGCTGTTAAATATTCAGATGAACCAGGTAATATTAAAATTAAACTTTATTTAGCTGGTAAATGTAAAAAGATAATTATATCCAATACCACCAAAGAAAAATTAAGTGGTAATTTAGATAATTTATTTGAACGTTTTTATCGCCCTGATAGTTCAAGAAATAGTGAAACGGGAGGGCATGGAATTGGTTTATCAGTAGTTAAAGCGATAGTTACACAACATAAAGGAAAGATTAATGCTTGTTTAACTAGTGATAATACTGTATCATTTAATATAACTTTATAAAACCCTAAATTTATTTTTAAGGTTTTTTTCAAATATTAATTTTTTTAAAGTTTATTTAAGGTTTGCTTATTATAATATTAGTGTAAATGGAGGAAAATAATATGAAATTTAAAAAAATATTTTATTTATTATTATTAATAATGTTAGTAGGTACAATCGTATCATGTGTTAATTCTACTAGTGATAAATGTAAAAATGGTCATACTTATGATGAAGGTACCATTATTAGTGATCCAACATGTGAAAGTGAAGGTATCATAAGATATACATGCTCAGTATGTAACAATACAAAAGATGAAACTCTTTCCGCGTTAGGTCATGAAAGTGGTGATACTTGGTATGATGATGGTGATACTCATTATCATTTATGTAAAAATTGTGGTGTTAAAAAACTTGATGTAGCATCTCATACATATGATAGTGAAACACATCTTTGTATTTGTGGAAAACAAGATCCTAATTATGTAGAAGGATATACTGTAAGTTTTGTTTATGAAAATTGTACAATTACCATTTTTGAAACTCAAGATGTCACTCAAAATGGTAAAACCTATAGTCAAAATGAAACATTTTATGCTAGAACTAGTGATGGGGATATCTCACAAACAGGAGATGAACAAGTAAACTTTGTGGTTACATTAAGTGAAGGATATGAAGTATCAAGTATTGAAGTTGTAAGTGGTGGATATAAAAACATTAAAAACATAGGTGATGGGGTTTATCGAATCACTAAAATCACTAGTGATATTGTCATTAAAGTAATAACTAAAGAAGGAACAACCAAAGTTGAATTACCAACTTCATTAAATAACTACTTTGTATACACAGGAAGCTTAATTACTTTTTTACCAGATAATTATGATGAAAATTTAATGATAATATCTAATAACGAACAAACAGAATGTGGAAGTTATCAAGCAGTGGTAAGTTTAAAAGATAAAGCAACTTCGGTATGGGAAGATGGCACAACTGAAGATATAAAATTAGATTATTACATTACGAAAGATAAAGTAACCGTAAATATTCCAGAAGCCTTAAGCACAACTTATATATATAATGGTGAAACTATAACATATATTCCAGAAGGCTTTAATGATAAAATTATGACAATCGCAAATAATGAGCAAGTAAATGCGGGAGAATATAAAGTAATCGTATCATTAATTGATGAAGTTAATTATGTTTTCACAAATGGTGAGACAACAGTACAATATGATTTTATAATTAATAAAAAGAGTTTAGAAAAGCCAACATTATCGATTACAACTTATTATTATAATGCAGAGTTAGTTACTATTGATGTCGAAAACTTTGTTGAAACTCTAATGACAATTAGCAATAATCAACAACAAGAAATTGGAACATACGAAGCAATTATTGAATTAACTGATAAGTCAAACTATATGTGGAGTGATGCTTCTACATCAAACATTACCCTTGAGTGGGAAATTGTAGAATCGCTTGATGCTTATGTTATTAATAAAGTTAGTGATACGCAAATTGTTATTACCCATACTGAAGATGAAAAATCATATGAATTGACTGTTATTATACCAACAAATACAACATATGAAGTTAATCAAGAAACAGGCACATTAACCCTAACTTATCAAGAAGTATCATCAACTGCTCTTAGTTTTACGTTAAGTGGTTCATATTATGGCGCCTTAACTTTTAATATTAATGAAGAAACAGATCTTGAAATTAATTTAAATAATGTTGCAATTACTAGTAAAGTAGATTGCCCATTATATGTTGCAAGTGCTGGAAATGTTGATATTTCAGCAAAGAAAAATACTGAAAATTCAATTACTGATGAACGTGATGAAGCAGAAGAACTTGCATCTTGTATCTACACTACTTGTGATTTAAAATTAAAAGGAGCAGGAACTCTTAACGTTTATTCTAAAAACAATAATGGAATTCATTCAAAAGATGACTTAGAAGTTCAAAAATTAACCCTTAATGTTAACTCAGTTGATAATGCTTTAAAAGGCAATGATGAAGTTGTGATTTCATCAGGAACTCTTACTTTAATTGCCCGTCAAGGTGATGGTATTAAATCATCTAACACCGCATTATCATCAAAAGGCAATCAAAAAGGTAGTATTATTATTGAAGATGGTGTAATTAACATTTATGCGGCGACTGATGGCATTGATGCAGCTTATGACTTAACTATTAATGGTGGTACAATTAATATTTACACTGATAAATACTCAGAATATTCAGAAGAAGTAACAGTAGTATCAGAAGATATTTATTATATTAGATCAAATACAACCGCTTATAAATATTCAATTTATTATTATAACACCACAGATGATGGTGAATGGGTAAATTCAGATGGTACATATATCACTATGAATGCGGGAAGAGAAAACTATTACTATTATAAATTAAATAAATTATCAGGCTATAGTTACTTAAAAGTATATGTTTATACATCAGCTCAAGAACAAGGTCAATCATCAAGCTATTATAAATCATCATCACAAACGGCTATAAATGATAATTATGATACAATTGCCTTTACAACAAATAGTCGTTATGGTTCAACTTCTCAATTTAGTTGGACTAACTATACAACTAGTCAAGGTGGCATGGGCCAAATGGATCAAGGTAATACTGATAAAGGTGATTATTCAACAAAAGGCTTAAAAGCAGATAATGAAATTACAATTAATGGCGGAACAATATTTATTAAAGCTTATGATGATGCCATTCATACCAACAATGATGTTGAAATGGAAAGTGGTGTAACTGCGACTGGTAACATTACAATTAATGGCGGAATCCTTACCCTTTATTCTAATGATGATGCGGTTCATGCGGATGGAACATTATTGATAAGCGGTGGAACAATTAATATTACAAATAGTTATGAAGGACTAGAAGGTAGTGTTGTTGAAATAACTGGTGGTAACATTTCAATTATATCTTCAGATGATGGTATTAATGGGGTAGCAACAACAGGCACAAGCATCAGCATTAAAGGTGGAGATATATATATCTGTGCAGGTGGTGATGGTGTCGATTCTAATAGTCAAACTTCATATAGTGGTATTGTTTTCTCTGGTGGTACATCAGTAATTATCTCGTATGGAAGAGCAGATTCCTCAATTGATACGGAAAGAGGATATAAATATGAAGGTGGTTATGTTGTAGCAATCGGTATTTCCGGTGGTATGAGTAATGAATCCACAATGTGCTCTAATTTCTCAAGCATTGGTACATCTAAAACCATTAGTTTAACTATGAATAATTATTTAGTAGTATCTTCATTTGCTACTATCAAAATGCCTAAATCGATGAGTGCCTTTGTTGTAGTTCTAGGTGCAACTTCAGCTAGTATTTCTACATCAACAACGACAACTGATGAATTAAATAGTAATGGTATTTGTTGGAAAAAATAAAAATTTAAGTTTCATTTAAATTTTGCATAGTATAATATAAGTGTAAATGGGAGGATGGTATAATGAAAAAAATAATTAAAAGATCTTTATTAATAAGTTGTATTGCTCTTGCATTAATTGTGATTGTATCATGCAAAAAGGAAACAACCAATAATTATGCAAGTAGTACTGTTGTAGGTCAAATAACTTCAATTAAAGATAGTACAGTAAATCTAACCCTTGGAGAATTTGATACGAATAGTGATATGAAACCAGATGGAAGCGCGATGACTCCACCAGATGGAAGCGCGATGACTCCACCAGATGAAGGTACAATGACTCCACCAGATGGAAGCGCGATGACTCCACCAGATGGAAGCGCGATGACTCCACCAGATGAAGGTACAATGACTCCACCAGATGAAGATGGCATGATGCCTGGTGGCAATAAAGAACAAAAGTTTACGCTTGGTACAGTTAAAATAAGTGTTAATTTAAGCAATGTTCAAATAACAGGTAATAATCAAACTATTTCAGTTAGTGATTTAAAAGTTGGTGATATTTTGAGTATTTCCTTTGATGCTAACAGTTCACCTAAAACTGTAAGACTTATGAATATGAGTGGAAACAATAATAATGATAACCAAAACGTTGATCAAGGTACAGCTTCTAATACTATTGATACTGATTCAACGATTAGTGATACTACTTATAGTTCTACAGCTGACAATGATAATGCTTTAAGACTTGAAAAGGCAACTATTTATTTAACAAATGTTAAAGTAGAAAAATTATCAGGTGATTCATCAAATACTGAAAATGGTGATTTCTATGGTGTAAATGCAGGAGTGCTTGCAACAAATGGTGCAAATGTAACAATAAAAAATAGTGAAATTACAACAAGTGTGAAAAATGGTAATGGTATATTCTCATATGGTAGTTCCACAACTGTAACAATTATTGATACTACTATTACTACCACTGGTAACTCCTCAGGAGGAATTCAAACAACAGGAGGAGGAACAACTATCGCCAATAATTTAAATGTTACCACAAGCGGTAATTCTTCAGCCACAATTCGTTCAGACCGTGGTGGTGGTACAGTTACGGTTGATGGTGGTACCTATATTACTAATGGTTATAATTCCCCTGCAGTATATTCAACCGCGAATATTTCAGTTAAAAATGCAACACTTGTTGCTAATAATTCTGAAGCATTAGTAATTGAAGGAAAAAATACAATTCATCTTGAAAATTCTCAAGTATCAGGTAATATGTCAGATACTTTAGGTAGTAGTTCAAAAATAAACGTTCATAATATTATGCTTTATCAATCAATGTCAGGTGATGCAGAAGTTGGAATGTCAACTCTTGAAATTATTGGGGGAACTATTACTAGTAATAATGGTGATATGATTTATGTAACTAATACTACTTCAACAATATTATTAAAAAATGTTGAATTAATTAACGTTGATGAAGAAGAATATTTTTTAAGAATTGCTGGCAATGATGCAACTAATGGTTGGGGCACAGTTGGAAAAAATGGTGGTAGTGTAACTTTAACATTAGATGCACAAACTGTAAATGGCAATATCAGTGTTGATACAATTTCCACATTAGACTTATCACTTACTAATAATTCCACTTTTACTGGTAGTATCAATATTGTTGAAAACCAAGATGGTACTGAAGTTTCTGATAATGCAATGGTTGTAATTGAAGAAGGTTCAGTATGGAATTTAACAGGAAATTCTACAGTATCAAGTTTAACTAATAGTGGCACCATTAACTTTAATGGTTATACAATAACCCTTGCTAATGGAACGGTGTTAAGTGGAAATTAATTTTCATAAATTCATATAATTATAATTAAATTGCCCTATGGTTGTTACACCATAGGGTTTTAAAGTATATTCAGCAATAAATTTGAAAAGTTTACTTAGTTTAAGATACTTTGATTTTACATTTTAATAATTTGTCGGAAATCGCTTGACAAATTTAGCTTTT
>CAVJDT010000033.1:7026-21743 GCA_963648435.1 Bacillota bacterium | reverse complement strand
TCTTTTAAAAGAAACATTAAGTGTTTGGGTTAGAGTGATAACTCTAACTTTGTTCATTTATTTTCTATGACTTACTATATTCTTTATAAAGACTTGCTAAATGATTAGATAATCTAACTTTTACTAAAATACCTTCTGGAAGATATGTTGTCTCGTATACTTCCCCTTTTTCTTTCATTGTATTATATATATCACCACGATCAAAAGGAAGTAAATAAGTATTAGTAACTAAATCTTTAAATAAAGTATTTTGAATATAATCAACCAGCTCACTATACCCTTCTTTAGTAACGGCAGATACATTAATTGCAGGGGAATAATTTTTAGGAATATATATACTACTAGGTAATTTATCAATTTTGTTTATCGCATATACCATAGGGATGTTGCTAACACCAAGTTTGGCAAGAACTTCATTAGTTGTATTTACTTGTAATTCAAGATAAGGACTACTAGCATCAATTACATGGACTATCAAACTTGCTTCCGTAATTTCTTCTAAGGTTGATTTAAAGGATTCTACCAAGTGATGCGGAAGTTTACTTACAAATCCAACCGTGTCAGTAAGTAAGAATTCTAAATTGTTAGGTAGTTTAATACTTCTAGTAGAGGTTTCAAGAGTTGCGAAAAGCATATCTTTAACAAATACTTGTTTATTTTCGTCTTTGTTATATATATCCAATAATGTATTCATCATTGTTGATTTGCCCGCATTCGTATATCCCACTAATGCAACGACCGGAACATTATTAGTTATCCTAGCTTTACGATTAATTTTTCGTGCCATTACAATATCGTCTAGTTCAGCTTTAACTTTGCTAATACGGTTTTCAATATGCCTACGATCTAATTCAAGTTTTGTTTCACCACTACCGCGGCGGGCCCCACTAGTACCGCCACCACCGCCACCAATTCTCGAAAGACTTGTATAAGACCCTGCAAGACGAGGAAGTTTAAATTTTTCTTCCGCAAGTTCAACTTGCAAAACAGCTTCTTTGGTTTTTGCTCTAGTCTTAAAAATTTCAAGGATTAACATTGTACGGTCTAATACGGCAGTATCAAGATAATTGGAAATATTTTTAAATTGAACTGGGCTTAGTTCATCATTAAAAATCACATAATTTGCTTGAATGGCATCCGCATAGCGTTTTACTTCATCAAGTTTACCACTGCCAAGGTATGTAGCAGATATGGGCGCTTCTAAATTTTGGGTAATTGTATTAATTACTTCTAGATTTAATGCAATACATAGATTTTCCATTTCGGTCATTTCATAATGAAATAGTTCATTATTACCTTTATTTATTCCAATTAATAAAACTTTGTTATTAACTTGGTTATTTGTTTCCATAAGCATCACCACCATAAAAATTATAATTTAATAAGCTTATTTTGTCAAGCACTTAATAATTACTTTTCTTTAATATTTAGTTTTAATAAATTAAAATAAAACATATAATGTTATTAAGTGTATAGGAGGAGAAGATGTTAGAATCATTTAGTGCCCAAGCCATCCAAATAATAGAGGATGCAAAAAAAATAGCTTTAGAATTAGATAGTAGTGTTGTTGGAAGTGAGCATTTGTTACTTGCTATGTATCAAACTCCTGATTCAATTTGTCGATTTTTATTACAAGAAAAAAATATAACATATGAAATGCTATATGATGTATTAAAAAGAATTACCATTATTCATAAGAAAAGTGACAACGATTTATTATTTACGGATAAATTTCAAGAAATAGTAATTAAAGCAGAAGAACTAGCTGATAAAGTTAATAGTAACTATGTTTTTGATGAACATTTATTTTACGTATTGTTAAAAGATGATGCTTCAGCAGGAACGGAAATACTAAAAGAGTTAAACTTAAATTTAGATTATTTAATAGAAGATATTGAAGATATATTTAATTTTTATAAAGATGATAATATCGATGATGAGCCATATCCATATTTAATAAATTTAACTAAAAAAGCTATGATTCATCCTTTTATTCAAAGAAATAACTATATTGAAAGAATAAATTACATCTTAAATAAAAAGCAAAAAAATAATCCTTTGCTAATTGGTGGTGCTGGGGTTGGCAAAACTACCATTGTGGAAGGACTATCAAAAATTAGGAATAATGAAACCATTTATCAGTTAGATTTAGGCGGAGTGGTAGCAGGAACCAAATATCGAGGTGAATTAGAAGAAAAACTTTTCAAAGTTATGGATTACATTAAAGAACAAAAAGCTATTCTTTTTATTGATGAAATCCATAATGTGGTAGGAGCAGGGTCCAATGATGGTTCCTTAGATATTGCCAATATCTTAAAACCATATTTATCAAAAACGGATATTTCCGTTATTGGGGCAACCACGCTTGATGAATACTATAAATTTATCGATAAAGACAAAGCTTTAATGAGGAGATTTCAAACTGTTTTTATTGATGAACCAACTGAAGCAGAAACTAAAACCATTCTTTTAGGGATTAAAGATACATATGAAAATTATCATCACATAACTTTTACCAACAATGAACTAGACTTAATAATTGATAAATGCTCATTATACTTACCCCAACGAACCTTCCCCGATAAAGCAATTGATGTTCTTGATGAAGTTGGTTCAAGATATCAAAGTGATAAAAATGCATTAATCCCAAAAGAAGAAATGATTAATCAAGTAATCCAAGATATAACAAACATTCACATTATTAATTATGATGAATTACTAAACTTAAATCTAAATTATCCGGAATTAAAACCATATTACTTTAGATTTATTGAAAAAATAAAAATTTACCCTAATATTTTTGTGGCTAATGTTTTACAAGACTTTGAAATAGAAACTTTATTACAAGACTTAGTTAAGGTGTTTAACTTTAAAAAAGAAATGCTACTAGAAATAGATTTAGACAATTATCAAGATAGTACAATGATTAATAATTTATTAGGCTCATCAAAGGGATATGTTGGATATGAACAAGGCGGTATATTATCTGAGCACATTATTAAATATCCTTTTGGCGTAATTTATTTTAAAAATTATTATAGCGTTCATTATTCTATCAAATCAGTACTTGACAAACTAATGCAAAAATCCTTTTTTTATGATAATAAAGGGAGAAAAATAAATCTTCAAAATACTATTTTTATTGTTGAAAATAACAAACAAACCTTAAAAATAGGATTTAATCAACATAATAAAATAAAAGAAACAAATCAAATTACTCTACCCACTATAAAAATTAAAACAGATAATAATTGCTACAATAAACTAATTGAAAAATATCATATTGATAGAAACTTAATAAAAACTGATAATCAAAGTGAAATAGAAAAAATTATATATAGTTTTCCATTTTAAATATTAAAGCAAAACTAATGAAAAACCCTTAAAAAAGAGTAAAATATATAGAGAAATTTACAAACATAAGGACTATATATGATACCAACAATTATTATATCAAGTATAACAATGATAATACTTATTACAACAATTATTATCAAACCTTCAATTACCATTAAAACAAAACATAAAGAAATAACTTTTCAAACATTTTGGATGGTTTGTTTAGTTGGGGCCATAGTACTATTATCGATGGGACTAGTTTCTGAAAATAGCTTAAAGGAACTTATAAATTTTAATGAGCCAATGAACCCATTTAAAATATTAATTCTTTTTATATCAATAAGCATATTATCTATTATTTTAGAAGAAGCAGGTTTTTTTGAATTATGTGCTGTGTACACTTTAAAAAAAGTGAAAAACTCACAAAAAAAATTATTTTGCTTATTATATCTTGTCGTTACTGTATTAACGATGTTTACATCTAATGACATAATAATATTAACATTTACGCCTTTCATTTGTTATTTTACTAAAAGAAAAAAAATTAATCCTATTCCCTATTTAGTAGGAGAATTTGTAGGTGCTAACACATTATCATTAATGTTTATTATTGGTAATCCCACAAATATCTATTTAGCAACATATTATGACATTGGTTTTTTTGAATATTTTAAAGTTATGGCTGTACCAACTATTATATTATCACTTACTGCCTTTTTTATAGTATACTTAATATTTAGAAAAGAATTATCAAAACCTATAATAAATGATGAAGAAGTACCAACCAGTGTTAAAGGTAATAAACACTTAATTATAGTAGGTCTTATTCATTTAATTACTTGTACAATCATGTTAATATTATCATCATACCTTAACTTTGAAATGTGGTATATATGTTTAGGGTTCGCAGTATCAATCACCATTTATTTATTTGCTTATGATTTAATAAATCACGAAAAACATGAAATAAAAGTATATAAGAAAGCTCCATGGAGTTTAGTCCCTTTTGTTTTATCAATGTTTATTATAGTTTTAGCATTAAAAGAACATGGAGTCTTAATTCAAATTGCAAATTGGTTTGATTCATTATCCTCATCTAGTATGGTTAGAACTTATATATATGGGATTAGTTCATATTTTTCTTGTAGCCTGATTAATAATATTCCTATGTCGGTTGCGTATGCAAGTATATTGGAAAATAGTAGTAGTGGTCTTTCCGCCTTATATGCCACAATTATAGGCTCAAACCTTGGTGCCTTACTTACACCTGTGGGAGCACTTGCGGGGATTATGTGGTTAAGTTTATTGAAAAGCCATAATATCCAGTTTAATTTTATAACATTTATGAAGTATGGAATACTAATATCAATACCTACAATACTAGTAGGAATTACTGTTTTATTATTATTTATTTAATAAAAGAATCGCAGCACATAGGTATAGTTTCTTAATTTAAATAAAATTGATTCAGTTTAGCAATGAGATAATCTAAAGGCCTATTTAAAGCCTTGAAAAAAGCGAAATTTTGTGGTATTATATTATCAATCAAATGGTTCGGGAACATTGTATGGAAAACAAAATCAAAGTTTTTGAGAATAAGCAAGTTCAAACCACATGGAATGCCGAGAAAGAAGAATGGTATTTTTCCGTTATTGAAGTAGTAGGTGTTTTGACTGATAGCGAAGATCCAAGAAATTATTGGTATGTATTAAAAAACCGTCTAAAAAAAGAAGGAAGTGAACTCCTTACATTTTGTAAGGGGTTGAAGATGATTGCTCCTGATGGTAAAAACAGATCGACCGATTGTCTTGATACGAAGGGCGTTTTACGTCTTGTGCAGTCGATTCCGTCACCGAAAGCAGAGCCTTTCAAAATGTGGCTTGCAAAAGTGGGAAGCGAAAGGCTTGACGAAATAGTAGACCCGGAAAAAGCCATACTTCGCGGAGCGGATTATTATAGGGCAAAAGGCTATACGGAAGGTTGGATAAATCAAAGACTTCAAACCATAGAAATGCGTAAAAAGCTGACCGACGAATGGAAAGAACGAGGTGTAAAAAAAGGTAAAGAATACGCAATCTTAACCGATGAAATGACGAAGGCTTGGAGCGGAATGTCTGTTAAAGAATAAAAAGAGCTCAAAAGCTTGAAGAAAGAAAACTTGAGAGATAATATGACGGATATCGAGCTTGTTCTAAATATGCTTGCGGAAGTTACCACAACAACGATTTCCAAACAAGAGTCCCCTACAACTTTTAGTGAAAACAGATCGATTGCTCGGCGAGGGGGGAAAAGTAGCAAGCGTTGCAAAGCAAGAATATGAAGAAGCAACCGGGAAAAAGCAATCTCGCCGCTTAACGCAATAGATAAACCTGCTTTAGAGGTTAGAAAACACGAAGTTGAAGAAAGCTAAAAATTAAATGTCCGTATATAGGACATCAAGCATCTATCAGAAATGGTAGGTGCTTTTATTAGTTTATATGAAAATTCTGTTTTGTGGTAGATAACAAAAAAGTTTTGATTAAATACTTAAGTTTTATGACAAAACTAGAACTGCTTCAGTAGCTTTTTCTAGGGTCTGCTATTAAAATATGTGAATTAATTGTTGTAAGATTACTTTTTAAGTGACTTGTAGGAATCACTCTTCTTTTATTACAAAGGCATATTATCAGTTCTTGATAAAAAATGGCACCTATGTTTATAGATGTCATTTATACATTTTAGAATATTTAAGAAATGTTCCACGAGTCATATTAAGTAATTTAGCAGCATTAACATTCGTTATTTCCCTATTATGAAATTTCTTTACAATTTCTTCAAAGTTATTAGGAAGTTTATATTTTGGCCTACCCATATGTATACCATTAGCCTTTGCGATTTTTATACCTTCGGCCTGTCGCTGTCTAATATTTTCTCGTTCATTTTGTGCTACAAAACTCAAAACTTGTAGTACAATATCAGATATAAATTTTCCAACTAGATTCTTACCTTCTACCCTAGTATCAAGTAATGGAAAGTCAATAACAAAGATATCTGCGTTAATAGTTTTTGTTATTTCTTGCCATTCATTAATTATCATATCATAATTACGACCGAGACGGTCTATTGATTTAATTATCAATAGGTCGTCTTTTTTTAATTTGCTTTTTAATAATTGATAATTTTCACGATTGAAATCTTTGCCGCTTTGTTTATCAATATGTATAACATCATCAGTTAATCCTAGTTTATACATTTCTTCCATTTGTCTTGCTACGTTTTGTGTTTGAGTAGACACTCTTACATAACCATATTTCATAATTAACCTCCCATGAATAGGAATATTATATCAAAATAAAAAGTTATTCGCACTTGTGAATAACTAGCAATTTGGTCTGTAAAGGTGTACCTTTGCGTTCTTTTTCTATTGGTTATATTTTATCACAATTTTAATAAAAATTCAAATAATACTTATTAAATCGACATAATATGCATTCTTTTTGAAAATATTTTGTTTTTATTAACTTATTAATTTATTTAATTCAAGATATTAACTACGATTATTTATCTACACCTTTACCAACTCTAGTTTTAATAAAAATTTGGTTATAGTTTACTTTTGGAGTTTTGTTTAATTGAGCCGAAAGGAGAAAGTATGTTAACCAAAGATTTTGATGAACAAGAAATATATAAAACTATGCCTAAGTTATTAGAGATTCTTCTTTATGATAATAATACAAGAAGTAATATTATTTGGGGAACTAATAATTATATAAAGAGAGGACTTGGTTATGGTGAAAAAGACCAAATAACTATTCCTTTAATTGTTAATGGCAATTCTAGAATAATTAAACCTAGAGTAGAAAAAAGTAAAAGCGAGCAAAATAGACGGTCTAAAGATAATGCGGAAGTTTTTACACCTTCTTGGGTATGCAATAAGCAAAATAATTTGGTAGATGAAGCTTGGTTTGGTAGAAAAGAGGTATTTAATATTGAATGCGGTAAAACTTGGATTATAACTAGTTTTATTGAATTTGCGGAAGGTGTATCATGGAAAGATTATGTGAAAGAGTTAAGACTTGAAATCGCATGTGGTGAAGCACCTTATATTGTAAGTAGGTATGACTCAGTAACAGGGGAAATGATAAATTTAAATAACCGAATTGGATTATTAGATAGAAAAATTAGAGTTATAAACGAAAATGCTCTAACTAATGATGAATGGCTTGATCAAGTTATTATTGCTTTTCAGTCAGTTTATGGATTTGAATTTCAAGGAGACAATCTATTGTTAGCAAGAGAAAATCTTATACTTACATTTATGGATTATTATGAATATAAATTTGGCTTTAAACCTTCAGAAGAACTAATAGTTAAAATCGCTAAAATAATTAGTTGGAATTTTTGGCAAATGGATGGAATCAAAATGGTTGTTCCATATACATGTCATGAAGAAACTATATATCAACTAAGTTTATTTGATGATGTAAAACCTGATTTTTGTAAGGGATGTAGAAAAGGAAATATAAATGAACATAACGGGAAGAGATGCTTTATTATGGATTGGAAAAATAATAAGAAAATAAAGTTCTTGGACTTGATGAGGTAATAATATGAACAACATTAAATTTAATGAAACATTTGATTATAAATTAATATATGTATTTAGTATAAATGATGACAACCATAGAAACATGCTAAAAGTTGGTGAAGCCACCATTAAATGTGATAAAGATTATAGAAATTATCATCCTAATTGTTCAGAATTAAATACAGCCGCTCATAATCGCATTAAACAATATACTAACACAGCAGGAATAGTTTATAAATTAGAATATACCGAAATAGCCGTATATGATGAATTACAAAAAGATGGTACATATAAAACTAAGTATTTTACTGATTATAAAGTTCATAAGGTATTGAAACGTTCGGGTATAAAAAACCATTATTTTGACAATAGTATTAAAGCAAACGAATGGTTTTTAACGAATTTAGAAACTGTAAAGAATGCTATCAAAGCTGTTAAAAATAATCAAGCGGCATTAACAAATGCAGAAATAAGTGAAGAATATAGTGAGATTATATTTAGGCCAGAGCAAGAAAAAGCAATTTCTGAAACAATTAAACAATTTAAAGTTAGTAATAAAATGCTTTGGAATGCAAAAATGCGCTTTGGTAAAACTCTTTCAGCCTTAGAAGTTATAAAAAGGATGCAATTAGAAAAATCAATAATTATAACGCATAGACCAGATGTTAATGATGGATGGTTTGATGATTTTAAAAAAATATTTTATGAAAAAAATAATGAATATTTGTATGGTTCTAAAACTAAAGGTATGAAAATTAATGAGTTGTTAAAATCTAAGAAACCTTTCGTATATTTTGCTTCAATTCAAGATTTACGTGGTTCTATTGAAGCTGGTGGAAAATATGCAAAAAATGATGATGTATTTGCTGTTAAATGGGATTTAGTAATTACAGATGAAGCACATGAAGGGACTCAAACTGAATTGGGTAAAAAAGTAAGAGAAAAACTGATTAATGATAATAATAAAGAATTAAGTTTATCAGGAACACCATTTAATTTATTTGATATGTATTCTAGTGATAATACTTTTACATGGGATTATATTATGGAACAAGAAGCAAAACACAATTGGTATAGAGATCCTTTAAGATTAGGAGATTATAATCCATATGAAGAACTACCCAAACTTAATATATTTACTTATTATTTAGAAAAATTATTAGTTAATGAAAAGGGATCGTTTATTAACCTTGATGATAAAGCATTTAAACTCAGCGAATTCTTTAGAGTGTGGACAGGTGATAAAAACAAAGATCATGCTATTATGTCAAAAGACGTTAAAAAAGGCCATTTTGTTCATGAAGATGCTGTAAATGCATTTTTGGACTTATTATGCAAAAAAGATGAAGAAAGAAATTATCCATTTTCTAATGATATATATAGAGATTATTTTAGGCATTCATTATGGATGATTCCTGGAGTAAAAGAAGGAAAAGCCCTAGAAGAGTTATTAAAGAAACATGTTGTATTTGGCAATGGGAATTTTAATATTGTAAATGTAGCTGGTGAAGGTGGGGATGAGTATAGAGCAGAAAAGAAAGCTTTAGATAAATTACGTAGAGCAATAGGCGATAAACCAGAAGAATCTAGAACTATAACTCTTTCATGTGGTAGATTAACAACAGGGATAACAGTACCAGAATGGACTGCTGTATTTATGCTTTCAGGTGGTTATACAACCGACGCTAAAACATATTTGCAAACAATATTTAGAGTTCAGTCACCTGCAAATATTAATGGAAAAATAAAACAAAATTGTTATGTATTTGATTTTGCTCCTGATAGAACATTAAGGGTTATACACGAAGCCGTTAAAAGAAGTGCTTTTAGAAGACGGCCTCCTATGGAAGTAGAATATTTAACGAGCAAATTTTTGAATTTTTGTCCAGTAATATCCTTTGATGAATCAGAAATGAGAGAGTATAAGGCAGGAGAACTTTTACAACGAATTAAAAATGTATATGCTGAAAGAGTTGTAGAAAGTGGATTTGAAGATGTTAAATTATATAATGATGAACTGTTAAGATTAGATGGAATAGAACTTGAAAAATTTGAAAATCTTCAAAAAATTATAGGCAAAACGAAACAAACCAAGAATGCAAATGATGTTGATTTAGTAAAAAACGGTCTAACTGAAGAAGAAAGAAAAAGGATAGAAGAACTAGAAAAGAAAAAGAAATCAAAGCAACCTCTTACAGAAGAAGAAAAAGAAGAATTAGAACGCAAGAAAAAAATTTATGAACAAAGGGCTGCTGCTATTACAATATTAAGAGGAATTTCTATAAGAATGCCACTTTTAATCTATGGTTTGGATAAAGATTTTGATACAGAAATAAGAATAGAGGATTTATTAGATGATAGTATAATCGATGAGGCATCTTGGAATGAGTTTATGCCTAAAGGTGTAACTAAAGATATTTTTAGAGATTTTATTAAATACTATGATAAAGATATATTTATTTCGGCTTGTAGAAAAATAAGAGCGATAAGTAAGAATAGTGATAATTACTTACCAACTGAAAGAGTAAAAGAGGTGGCAAAATTATTTTTGAAATTTAAAAATCCTGATAAAGAAACGGTTCTTACACCTTGGAAAGTTGTTAATATGCACTTAAGTCATACTATTGGGGGATATAGTTTCTATAATGAAACATTTGATACTTTATTAGAAGAACCTATTTTAGTAGAATATAATAATGTAACTAGCAATGTTTTTACAAAAGATTCAAAAATATTAGAAATTAATTCTAAATCTGGATTTTATCCGCTATATGTTACATATTCACTTTACAAAGAACATATTAAGAATATTTCATCGAATGAACTAACAATAGAAAAAGAAAGGGAAATATGGGATAACATTGTTAAAGAACAGGTTTTTATTATATGTAAAACACCAATGGCAAAATCTATAACAAAAAGAACTTTATTGGGATATCGAAGTGGAAAGATTAATGCTCATGCTTTTGATGATTTAATTATGCAAATGAAAGATAAACCAGAAAAATTAGTTTCAAAAAATGTTAGTTATGGATTTTGGAACAAGAAAGGAAATGGTAATATGAAATTTAATGCAATACTAGGGAATCCACCATATCAAGAAATTTTAAAAGATAATAAAATGTCAAGAAATATTTATCATGAGTTTGTTAAATTTGCTATTAATATTAAACCTGAATTTATTTCCTTAATCATGCCATCAAAATGGTCTGCAGGAGAACTTGGTCCCTATAAAGAAATGAAAGGCTTTTTTGAATTTTTTACAAAAGATGATCATTTGTTAGTAATGCACGATTATACAAGCTGCTTAGAAGTTTTTACTAATGTTGATATAAAAGGCGGCGTTTGTTACTTTTTGTATTCAAGTAATCAAAGTGGTTGTATGCATTATTTTCTTCATGAAAATGGTAATGTTATAGAAGATATGAGAAAAATTTCTAATAATGATAATGGGGTTATGATTAGGTATCATCATCTATTGGCAGTAATTGACAAGGTCAGTAAAGAAACACAACAAAAATTTACAGATATTGTATCCTCATGGAATCCATATGGATTTATATCAGATTTATTTGTAAAAGATTATGGAATAAAATTAAATAATGAAAAAAATGATTTATATAGCGTTTTAATATACGGTTTAAAGCAAGGAAAAAGATGCATACAATATTTATCTGAAAATGACATAATTAAAAAGTCTATGGGATTTGACAAATATAAAATGTTTATTACACGTGCTAACGGATCTGGAGTATTTGGAGAAAAATTTAGTACGCCTATAAGTGCTAATCCTTATGAAATATGTACAGATACATTTTTAGAAGTTGGCCCTTTTGATACTAAATTTGAAGCTGATGCGGCTGTTAAATATGTTAAAACAAAGTTTTTTAGAGCATTAGTTGGATGTAAAAAAACTGGAGTTTTCAGTTATAAGGATGCTTTTTTATATGTCCCATTGCAAAATTTTAGTATTGACTCAGATATAGACTGGAGTAGTTCTATTGAAAATATAGATCAGCAATTATATCAAAAGTATAGATTGTCTGAAATAGAAATTAATTTTATTAATGATAAAGTATTAAAAATGGAATAGCAAATTATTATTTATTTAATAAAAGGATTGCAATACATAGGTATAGTAATCCTTTATTTGTTTAATATTTCCATAAATTGTTAGTTTTTTTTCAATTTTCTTTTATTTTTTCCGTATTCATGTTATAATAAGTAATTAGTATATAATAAAGGTGGTTAATATGAAAAGAACAGGGGAACAAAAATTTTATATTAAATCTAACAATTTACATTTACTTAGTATCTTAGATGACAACTATTATATGGAACTTGGGGTTGTTGCACTTTCAACAATTGATAAATTAATTAACCATCAAGTTTTAGAGTTATCAAACCTAATATATGATGATATTTTAAACACAGGTATTGGTAAAATCACAAATGATAGTAGTAATGATGCTAACTATCAATTAAACTATTTACTAAGTTTAAGACAAAAAAGATCATCAAATAAGTTTTTCTTAACTTGTGGAACAATTATCTATTATGATAATCTAGGCAATCAAAAGTACGCACCAGTTGTACTAATTCCCATTGAAATAGATTATCGTAACGGTAAAGTAATTTCGGCTGGTTCACCCATGACTAATCGTTTATTGTTAAAAAAACTTGCCACCACATTTAGAGATACTAAAGAAGAACAAAATCGTTTCATTGATTATTATGGTAATGCTATTCTTACAAATATTGGACAAATAGACAAATACATGGAAGCACTAGGCAGTGAAACAGGATATAGTTATTCACCTTGTAACTATTTGACAGTTTGTAATGTTGAATACTATGATTTTACTTTAAATAACAATTACTTCAATGTTGAACGTTCAGTATATGAGATATCAAGTGAAGAAGTAGTCAAAGAATACTTTAAAGAAGTTAAAGCTATACTTCCAACTAATATGGATCAAAAATATGTTATCTTAAAAGCCCTTCATGGTGATAATTTTACAGTAAATGGTAGACTAGGTTCAGGTAAAACCTATACAATTTTAAATATTATCGTTGATGCTATATTTAAAGGTAAAAAAGTATTATATGTTGACCAAGACTTAGATAATGTATGGGATTTAGAAAAGAATCTAAAGTTTCTAGGATTAGACTCATATATATATAATTTAACCAAAAGTCTTCGTGAAATTGAAGTGCCTAAAATGAATTTACCCCTTCAAAACAATATTGAATTTACAAATGATGACTTAAATTTTTTAAGCAAATTTGAAAATGATTTAGATAGTAAAGAACATGGCTTTCCTATTCGTTATATTTTAGAGACATTAGCAGTTTTAAATAACACCCCTCATGATTTTTTACCACTAAAAGTAGAAAATATAATTCAAAAGTATGAAACTGATGATTTGTATGCCGATTTACAAAAAGTAGAGAAGTCATTTGATGTAATTATTAATTATGATCAAAATATATGGAAAAACCTAAATATTTCACATAATAACTTTACGATTAAAGAAATTGAAGATCGTGCTAATCATATTTGTAATATTCATGCGAAACTAAATCAAGAAGTAGAAGCATTTTGCAATAAGTATTCAATCATCTTTCCTAATAACATTAACGACCTAGATCGCTTAGTAGGACATATTGTTAGTTTTGATTTTATTAAACCACTTGCTTCTTGGAAGGATGTAGATATTAGACAAAATGCCCTTGATGCTCTTCGAGAAATCCAAAATCTATCTGATATAAATTATAATAGTATAAATTACTATGAAGCACACATTAATAAAGAATATAAAATAGGAACTTGTGAATCCATATTTAAAGAATTATGTGGTAAATATTATCATAATATTAATGAAAATAGTGATAATATCAAATACTTAGATCGTTTATTAGAAAAAGAAGACATAACAACTCTTATTAATAAATTAGGAGAAAATCAAGAACATTTAGTTAAGTATCAAGCTGAAATCAGTAAAAGCTTTGATAATTCTGATTTTTCAAAAGAAATAACTTTTACGGATTATAAATTTCTTAATGCTCTTTTCTATTTCATTAGTAATAATGTTGTTTATAAAAATTGGTGTGATTTGTTAATTTCTGATTATGCAACATTCCTAAAAACAGGTGAAAAAGTAGAAACCTTATATGCTAGAGCCTATAAAATACATAGTAAATATGCCCCATATGTACTTCCCGACCATCAATTATATTTTGATGAGATTCATAGTATTTTTCCAACAAGGGAATTCAATTTGCAACTTAAAAGATCATTTAATAAAATGAAACTTAGACAAAAACGTATTAGTACAATTGAACTTATAAATGATGTTAAAGAATATCATGAAATAATAAGTGAAATTAGACCATATGTTGTTGACAGCAATTATCGAGGAACTAGAAAAACTGAAGTTATCATTTCTTCCTTCATTAATTTTTATAATTTTTGTAAAGAACTTACTCCTAAGCAAGTAGTTCAATTCTATAAAATTGTTCCAAGAAATAAAAAAGAATCTCGCTTAAATTTAGATTATTTACATAATGTGTTAAAAAACTTTAAAGAAGAATGTGAACAAGCTGATAAACTTAGTTTGTATCTTGAAGAATTAAAAATAATAGTAACAGGTAGTTTTGGTTTTGATAAAAAGAAAGAATTAAAACAAGTTCAAGATTATTTAAAGAGAGTTGTAAAATGCAAAAAAGAATTACAAAAGATATTTATAAATAGTCAAAAAATAACAACCAAACAAATCCTAGAGTTAATTCAAGTAGATAAACAATATAC
>CAVJDT010000033.1:0-7016 GCA_963648435.1 Bacillota bacterium | reverse complement strand
ACAATATACTGATAATAAACATCATCTTGAAGAAAATAGCAATCGTTATCAAGAATTATTGGGAGAAAACTACCAAGGTTTTGATACCATAATTAGCGATATGGTTCAAACATTAGACCATTTTGATGATTTCATTAAAAGACTAAAAGAAAATGTATCAGTTGAAACTTTATTTGAAAGTGAAACCCTATCTCAATTAATTGATAGTGGTATATCATTAAGAAAATTATGTACAGAATGGTTTAATGCTTTTAGGTCTTTCTCATTATGTTTTAAAGGTGGAAATAATATAATTCAAATGAATTCATTCCAAGCAAATAATGAATTGCTAACATTATTTTCTAATACTACATACCAAATAGAGCATATTTTGTTTATTAATGAAGTATTAAAAAAATGCAAATTATATGGTTTAGAGAGTCTTTCTGAATTCATAATCAAAGCAAAACCAAAGCAAGAAATAGCTGATTCATACCTATATGTAGTACTTAAAGAATTATATAGTATTATAAAAAATGAAAAAGCGCATCTACTTGATTTTGATAGTTATGAAAATATGGTCGAAAAATATAATCAATATGAATTAGATTATTGTACTAGAAATATAGAGACTCTTTCAAGAGATAAAGAAAAATCATTATCTTCAAAACTTGCAAATATTAAATTTGATGATTATAATAGAATAGTTGAGATTCTTTCAAAACATACAAATATTTTCCTATCAGATTTAAATATTTTCAATAGTGATTTTGATTTACAATTATTTGATTTAGTAATTATTGATGATGGCCATTTATCTTCGGCTAATAAGTATAACCGAATTAATGAATGTAAACAATGTATAATTTTTGGTGATAAATCATCACAAAGTTCTATTGTCAATACCCTAATGCAAAGGGTTAGTGAGTCTTGTATTGTCCCATATCATAATCGTTATATTAGAATGAGCTCACGATTCAATAATCTTTGGGCTAATAATAATCGATACATATATAATTATGATACTAAAATTTCAAGACAAATGGTAAATTCAATTCAACATTTTGCCCTTCAAGTTGTAGAGTTTTTTGAAAAAAATCCTACTCATATTATAAATGTATTAGTAGGAATGGATGCTACAAGAAGAAAAGTATATGAAGCTATTGTAAATGAACTTGAAAAAGCATATTCAAATGATGAAATTATTAAGATACTTTGTTATAACATCAGAATTATTGATGCGACTACAGAAGGAGCAAGATATGTTAATGATGTCATGATTTATTTTAATGATTTTCAAAATCTTGAACAAAATCAAAAAGAACTTATTTTTAAAAACTTTGTAGTTGTAAGTAACAATGTTCATGTATATTATGTAGGTACCAAAATTGATGAACAAAATGAATTAATGTTAAAAAATATTAATAATACAATTGGAAAAACCATAGCACATCCTAAGAAACTAGAAGGAATATCGATTGTTTTATTAGAAAGATTGAAACAAAAGAATTTAAAAGTTAGAGAAGGATTTGGTTATTTTGATCTAATCATTGATGAAAAAAATACAGTAGCGATTCTTTTAATTGGTAAAGTGAAAAATGAAGAATATTCATTACTTGATGAATATAACTATTATTATCATCAATATCAACGCAATGGTTGGATTGTCGAAACACTTTATATGAGTGATTTAATTGATAATTTTGATAATGTGATAGATGAATTAGTGGAGCTTGCGGGAAATGAAAGATAGTGTGGCAGTTAATAAAAGAAAAATAATTAATGAATTAGCTCAAGAAATCAAAAAAGAAAATCAAAATTTAGCAAAACTCAAAACATCGATTAAACAAGCAGTTAAACTACAAATTGATTTAAATCATCGCATTTATAAGGGGCGTACCTTAATGCATTATGCGGTTGTGGGCAACAATAGTGGAGTAATACCCCTACTTGCTAAATCAGGTGTTAACGCTAATATTTGTGATGATAATTATAATACTCCGCTTCATTTCGCAGTAGAGCGTAATGCTTATTATGCAATAGTGGAGTTATTAAAAATTGATAATATTGATATCAATGCTTTAGGCGAATTTGATCAAACTCCATTACATAGAGCCGTTATAGGTGGTAACATTGATATTATTAAATTATTAGTTGATAAAGGTGCTGATTTATTTATGGTAGATGAAAAAAATGAATCACCTTTAGATTATGCAAAAGATGAAAAAAACTCAATTATTATAGATTATTTAAAAGAAGTACAAAAAAATGAAAGGAAGAATAACCATGAATGAAAATATTATAGAGTATTTTACTAATAATGATCGTTCGGTCTTAGAGTGGGTTAGTTTTGGTATTGATGTAACACTGACTGCTATGGTGATAGTGGGGCTATTAATCTTACTTGCTAAGCATATTAAAAAAAGTGCCTTTATTCCAGGCTTAATAACTTATATTGTTCTATTTGTGGTAGCATATTTACTAGATTTAAAGTTAATAAAGATATGCCTATATAGTTCACTAATTGCAATGATTATTATGCTTATTGTTTATTATGTGCCTGAAATAAAAAATATTGTTACAACTGGAAATAAATCAAAAGCTTCAAAACAGTTTTTATCAAGTGAACAAACCAAAGAAGAACTTATTAATACTTTAATAAAAACCGTAGATCACTTAAGTTCACGTCGTGTCGGAGCGATTATAACAATTGAAAAAGAACATACTTTAAATGTTTATATTGATAAAGCAGTTAAACTTGATGCATTAGTATCATTTGAACTACTTGATACTATTTTCCATCCTAACACAGCTTTACATGATGGTGCTGTTATCATTAGAGGTAATCACGTAATGTGTGCTAGTGCTTTCTACCCATCAAGTGATAAAAACGATATTCCTCAACAATATGGTTCAAGACACCGTGCGGCTATAGGAATTAGTGAAGTTACGGATGCTTTTACAATTGTTGTATCAGAAGAAACAGGACAAATTGCTACTACGATTGCGGGAACAATCACAGGAAATGTATCATTAGATAGTTTAAGAATGTCACTAGAACAACATATCATAGTACAATAGGTGATAATATGGCAATAGAAATATTAAAAACAATTTTTGGATTACCAGTTTCATATGGAGTTATCGCATCAGTTATTGTGGCGTTACTAAGTTTAATAACATTTATTGTCTTTAAAAAAATTGCTTATGTGGAAATATCAATTCTTATTATTGGTATTATTAGTGTATTACTAATACCTAATAATCACTTAGCAATACAAATAATCTATGCCGTTTTATTTTGGTTGCTTGCGGGGTATAGTATTTATGATTTTATTATTACATATCAAATTTATACTGCTTATGACCGTGAATTAAATAATTATTTAAAAAATAATGAATTTGATTTTTTTGTTCAAACCAACAAAAAAGATTTAATAATTGGCTACAGTAATAAACTACCTAAAATAACAAAAATGCCAGGTAAAGATATTAAAGGCGTATATTGTTGGAAGTTACTACTTGATTATCTAAAAATCACAAAAATAGAAGGTAAGGATATCAGTCTTACGACTGTTAGTGATTTTTTAGCCCAATTTAAGAGTGCCAATAGTAAGCATGTTGTTTATAACTTTAGATTTGAAATGCCTAAAGTTGATGATTTAGTAAATGATGAAGAAGAACCTGAATATATGAATTATGTAGGAATCATTCAACCTGTGTATTATAGAAAGAGATTAATAGGTCGAAATATTTATTTCTATCAAGATAGAATGCAAGTACTTGTGGATTTGAGACAAGCATTAAAACAAGCTACAGCCGATTTAGAAACATCATATAATTTTACTTATATAATGATGAGTTTAACCGACTATGTGGGTTTATATTTTGATTATAATACAAGAACTTATGTGGCAACGGAAGCTTTTATGAAGTTTAGTCGTACTCACCAAAGAGAATACACCTTTAATCAATTTCTTGATATGATGCATCCAAATGATGTTGATGCATACATTGAACAAGCCGCAACCATTAATAGTATATATGTAACAAAATTAAAATATCGATTACTAATAAATGATGATTACTATTATGTTATGGAAGATTCAATCAATATTAATAAAGATGCTGATTTAGTTTCAGTAATTAGAATATTAAATAAAAAAGATGAATCAGCCCGTAAAGATGTTCCATTATCAACTAATGAAGCAGAGTCAATGCTTGATAATTTAAGTACATCTAATATTTGTGATATAATGGATAAAACTGAAAATATTTTAAATACAGTTGTGGGTAAAAATGAAAAAGATTAATGCAATAATTTTAATGGCTGGAAAGGGAATAAGAATGAACCTTTCTTGTAATAAAACATTATATAAAATTAATGAAGTTCCTCTTTTTATGTATTCAGTAAATAAACTAAAAAGTTTGCCTAATTTAAATGAGTTATATGTGGTAGCAAATTCTGATGATTCTTCAATAGTTGAAGAAATTTTAAGACAAAATAATATTCAAGCAAGTATAGTGATTGGGGGAAAAACCCGTAGTGAAAGCGTAAAAAATGCTTTAAAAGTTATGAATAAAAATTGTGATATTATCATTCATGATGCGGCAAGACCACTAACAAATGTTGATGATATATTAACTTTAATTAATACAACTAATTATGTTGGTACTTTATACCATAAAGTAACAGACACTATCAAAATGATTGAATCAACCACAACCACAATAAATCGTGAACATTTAAAAGCAGTAACAACCCCACAGTATTTTAATAAGGAACTAATTCCTTTAATTTTAAATAATAATATAGAATATACTGATGAGTTACAAATATTTGAACATCAATATTCTATAAACTATGTTGAAGAAACTTCATCAAATTTAAAAGTCACAAATAAAGAAGATTTAATAATAGTTGAAACTTTATTAAACAAAGGAGAAAACTTTATAGGCCATTCATATGATTTTCATCCGTTTACGGAAAATAGGTCACTAATTTTAGGTGGTGTTAATATTCCATTTGAAAAAGGCTTAGTAGGCCATAGTGATGCTGACGCTTTATATCATGCGGTGAGTGAAGCAATAATTGGTGCACTTGGACTAGGTGATATCGGAACATTCTTTCCCGATAATGATGCCAAGTATAAAAATATGGATTCTTCATATTTTTTAAAAGAAGCAGTCAAACTCACAACTCTTCATAATAAACAAATAAAAAATATTGATGCTATTATTTATATAGAAAAGCCTAATTTAAAGGCATATAAAATAAAGATGGCAAATAATATTAAATTAATTACTAATTGTGAATATGTCAATGTTAAAGCAACAACTATGGAAAAACAAGGTTTAGTTGGAAATGGTACAGGAATTGGGTGTGAGGTTGTTTGTCTACTTACAACTAAAAAATAAAATTACCAAACCCTTGCAATTTATGCAATTATTTGATAAAATATAGATAGGAAAAAGTGGTGAATGATATGAGAACTAAAAAACAATTAAGAAAAAGTCGTAAAACTAGATTTGTGTTAGGAATAATTATGATGGTTGTTGCTCTAGCATTAATGATATTAGGCTATGTAGCAATAGAAAAAGAATTATTCTTTATTGGTGATTTAAAATATAATGGCGCTTCATATGCGATACTTGCAATCGTAACTGCGATATGGTTTGTTGCGGCGATGATGCTTGCGGTAGGTGGCGTAATAATTATTATAAACCGTAAACAAGTTTATTTTGAGTATCCAAATAGACAATATTCATCAAAATTATAAAAAAACAAAACTAGGTAAGTTTACATTGTAAGTAGACTTACCTTTTTTTATTTATAAGGAAATTCCATTTTATAAATAACAAGAGTACTCGTTGAAAATTATAAACCATTATATGTTTTGAAATCTCTTTTATTGATAAACTAATTACACTTTTATTTAGTTTGTGGTCATAGTTATATGTGTATATAAATTTTAATATTTTAAAAATAAAATAAATTTGCATTTTTTTGAAGCAAAATAGAACATGTTTTGCATTTTTTTGAAGTTATGCTATTATTGTAATACTTTGAGGAAGCTAATTATGAAAAGAAAATTTATTAAACTGGAAAAAAATAAGCGTAATAAACCTTTAATTATATATGGAGCAAGACAAGTCGGAAAAACATATTTAGTTAGAGAATTTGCTAAAGAAAATTATGAATATTTATATGAAATCAATTTTGAATTAGATAAAAATGCTAGAGATTTATTTAAGGGTAATTTAACAATCGAAAATTTATTTATGCAACTTTCATCATATAATGTTAAAGTGCCAATTATTGAAGGAAAAACTCTATTATTTTTTGATGAAGTCCAAATATGTCCAAATGTTTTGACATCGCTAAAATCATTTGCGATGGATAGAAAATTTGATGTAATTGTAAGTGGTTCGATGTTAGGAATAATAAAGGAAAATGTTTCATCATACCCTATTGGTTATGTAGAAACTTTTAATATGAAACCAATGAGTTTTGAAGAATTCTTATGGGCTAAAGGGTATACTGAAGAATTGATTAAGTATTACGAAACTTTTTACAAGGAAGAAAAAAATGATGCCTGAAGCTATACATGAGAAATTAAATGAATTGTTTTTACAATATGTAGTGGTTGGTGGTATGCCCGAAGTAGTTGATATTTTTGTTAAAACACTTGATGTTAGGCAGGTAATAGAGGCTCAAAAAAGAATTCCAATAATTAGCTAGAATATCAAGAATGTGAAATTTAGTTGTGGATCTATTTTTACAATATTATTTAAACTAAAAGAAGATAAATTTATACATATGTCACCTCTAACACTATTATGCCAAAAAACGAATACATAACGAATTAATTAATAAAAATTAGAATTATTTTTATTGATTATTTTTTCCTTCTTTTTTGACATTGATTTTATGAAAAGTTATCTTTAAGTAGCGGATATATTACCATACTATTTGTATACTTTACAACATAATGGTATAATTAAAGTGTAAAAGCAAGCAGAAGAAAGGAAACAAA
>CAVJDT010000032.1:0-22341 GCA_963648435.1 Bacillota bacterium | reverse complement strand
TATGAGGAGCTAAGACAAAAGGTTGATCAATTAAACTTTGCGATTAAGGACTTAAGAAGAAATGGCACAGCCTATGCCCAAGCCGAGAAAGAATACAAGATAAAGCTTAGGGAAGAAATTCTTAAACTTAGGGATGAAGGAACTGCGATAGGCGTTATTGATAAGACGTGTTACGGAATCCCTTCTGTAGCTGAACTTAGATACAAACGAGACATAGCTAAAACAGTTTATGAAGCGAACATGGAGGCTATAAATTCATGTAAGTTACAACTAAGACTTCTAGAAAACCAAATTCAAAGGGAATATGGAGCGACGAAATATGAGATCTAAATCAATCATCCAGGAAGACACAACATGTTGCTACGTGTGTGGCCATCCTGGAGCCGAATTGCACCACGTATTCAAAGGTAGTGCCAATAGAAAGAAGTCAGACAAATACGGATGTGTTGTTGGATTATGCAAATTGCATCATACAGTATCTCCATTTGGAGTGCACTTCAATAAAAATCTTGATGATGCACTAAAGAGAACAACACAAAGAAAGTTCGAGGAACTATACGGACATGACAAGTTTATGGAAGTATTCAACAAAAACTACCTCTAAGTACCATGCTAAAAAAACTGTTGTGGATGGTATAACGTTTGATTCAAAAAAAGAAGCAATGCATTACCAGGAACTGAAACTATTAGAACGTGCAGGAGAAATACATGATCTAAAATTACAAGTTCCATTCGTTCTGATAGACAAAAGCCCTTATGGAAGACAAATAAAGTACGTTGCTGACTTCGTTTACTACCAAGATGGGCAAATGGTGGTAGTTGATGTAAAAGGGTTCAAAACCGATGTCTATAAGCTTAAAAAAAGACTTATGGCTGAACGCTATGGAATAGAAATAAAGGAAATCTAATGGATGAAGTAATAGAAAGATTAAAACGTTTCCTAAATAATCAAAACTTCGAGTATTACCAAAAAGTATTTGGCTATTCAAAGTGGGAAACAATTAAAAAAACACTACTAGATACTTACTATGGATGTTCTTGTGACTTCCAAGGTTGGAGTTGTTCTCCAAAAGGAATAACAGTCCATACAAAGTATCAAGAAAAGAAGTTTTCAGTAGAAGAAGTCAAAAACATGATAGGAAAGGAAGAACAATTAAGGTTATTTTGATGAAAAGAGAACAATTAAGGAAAGCTTTAGAAAAAGCAATAGAAATCGAGGATGAAATTATTGGAGAAGAAATCTTCAATATCACAGCTTTGAACAAAGAAGATGAAATAGAAAGATTCTTTGTTGAATATGCATGTGGCGCAGCTGATGGAATTAGTCGCTTCATTTGCTTCTTAGAGGAAGTATTAGAAAACACCCAAGAAAGCAAGTCTAAACGTCTTAATTTACTTGTAAGGCCAAGCACTCTTCAAAGAGCGAAAGAAAAAGCCGAAAAGGAATATATGAGTGTTAATGAACTGTGCAACGTTTTGCTAGAAGAGTATGCAAATGGAACTCAAAGAAATAATAACAAGGGTTAGCGAAGAAGATAGACTGTTGCAACTTGCAGAAGAATGCAACGAACTATCCCAAGCGATTCTAAAAGTGTATAGGTATAAGAAAGGCACTAATAAACCAAAAGGCACTCTAACAAGCGTTTATAACAATCTAACCGAAGAAATAGCTGATGTAAGTTTATGCTTAGATACGATTCTAAACGCAAAACAAGCTACAAGGGCGGTTGTAGAAGGCAAAAAGAAACGCAAAGCACAAAGATGGATTAAGAGATTAAACGGAGATTATAGCGAATGACTGTAGTTATTTATATCTTGATAGGGTTAATTGTTCTGATCATTGCCGATATGTGGATAGAAACATATCGAGAAGCTAAATATATCGAACAAAGAAAAGCATTAGAACAAAAAGCTAAGCAATTAACTGAAGAAGACAAAATCAAGTTAGGAACACTTCAAAAGTTCAAAGAAATGGTTATCCAAAACGATAGCGAGTTAAAAAGAAAGGAAATCAATCGATACCAGCACGAACAAAAAAACAAAGAAATCTCTGAATTGATTGATAAATACGAGAAAGATGGACACATTAGATAGTCATCAATATGACAAATTAAAGGCAATATGTGCTTATGCATGTGGGAAAAAGGTTAATCCCTTAATGAACGCAGAGAACGCTAGATTCATTTTAAAGGATTGGGCCAACGATAGGACTAAAGATAAAGAATTTAGATTGTTGTGCGACACACTAGCAAAAACAGGTAAATTTGAACAGGTTGTCACTAAACAAAAAGAATACATGATCATTGAAGGAACTGTAATTCTAGGAACAGGAACAGCCAAAGAATTAGCTGATACATTCGCAATTAAAGTTCAACAAATACGATACTACGCTACAAGCGGTGGATTATTTCAAAAAAAATGGAGAATAAAGGAGATTAATAAATGTTAAATAAAGTGCAAGTAATTGGAAGAATTACAAAGGATATTGAATTGAAACAAACACAAACAGGGAAATACGTCGTTAACTTTACATTGGCGGTTGACGATGGCAAAAAGGGAGATCAAAAGATAACTCATTTTATCGAATGTCAAGCATGGGAAAAAACAGCTGAAATCATAGCTAAGTATTGTTTAAAGGGCGATATGTTCCACGTGGAAGGCAAATTGGTAAATCATAACTATGAATCTAATGGTGTAAAACAATACACCTATAAAGTAATCGTACAGGGAATGACGTTACTGCCTAATAAACATGAAAACAAAGAAGAGTCAATTGATAAGTCATTTGTTCAACCTAGTTTAGGTGGTGACCTTCAAAGGCCCGAAGAAAGAGACACAGTCAAGTACTCTGATATAAAGGCTGATGACTTGCCATTCTATTAAAGCTTATTCATGTAGTCCATACGCGGAAGATAAAGAAGTAATACCTAGCGACAAATATATAAAAAGAGTGTTTGAAAACGCTGAGTATTACTTCAATGACTCCGTAAACAACGCAGTTGGAGCGTTTAGCCCAACGGACAAAGGAATAGATTGGTGCTACATAATTAACGGGAAGAAATATACATTAGCATTTACTTCTTCTTACCGAAAATTGGTTGAAACATTTACTGAAAGGATTGAACAACTAACGTTGTTCTAGAGAGACAAAAAAATGCTAAACATAGAAAAATATAAAGAAGAAATTCTAGAAGAATTTGAAGAACAAAAAGGTTCACGTGCTTTACTTGCTATGGACTTTGGAGTAGCTGCGTTTAATGTAGCGTGCAATCATACTGGCATGAGAACAGAAGATAACAACGTAGCAAAATGGCTATTTAGTGAATACAAAGAGTCAATACTAACTAATGAAGAAAAAGAATATCTAAGTGCATTAATTAAACCATTTAGGGATAAAGTGGAAATTACTATACAAAAATCACAAGAAACAACATTTAAGGATATGGAATATATATCAATTTATTCTTGTCGAGAAAATGATTATGGACGTTATACAGATTTACCGTTTTTTGAAAAAGACACAATGTACAAAGGTATGGAAGTAAATAAAAGATATACCCTAGAGGAATTGGGACTATGAACTGGGAAAGAATTAATGAAATACCAATAAACTTAGTTAATAGAAAGCCTTATACCGAACGTTTAAATATGAGAAATAATATGCTTGCATATAAGGTAACCAAGGATGATGAAAGCTACATTGGCACATATAAAGACATATCTAAGGTAGTAGGCTACAGAAACATGAACATATCAAGCATAAGCTTAACTTGTAAAAGTATTCATGGCTGGACGTTGGAAAGAGTTGGGATGTATAAGAAAGTCTTTAAACTTTATAAAGGTGAAGAGTTGATATTCAATGGCTTTGTGGAAGATATGGCTTATAAACTACAGACCACTGAATTAAGAGTTGTCCAATTATGTAATCACGATTTAATGGCAATGGGAAAATACAAAGTTAAATTTGATGGGGAATTTAAAATGGTGGAAATGAATATATGAAAAACTTTGAGAAATATAAGAATCGGATCATAGACTATTACTTAAAACACGATGTTACATTAGGTGTTGCTATTATGAAGATTCAAAAGGAAATAACTAAAAAAGATAAAGACCCACTAGAAAGCTTTAAATGGCTATATGAAGAAGTCAACAATTCTATACTAGATAGCACCGAAAAAAGAATAATAAGAGAAATGCTGCTTGAATTTGATAATAAGAATAACATTCTCATAACAAAGTGTGAGTTGGATGATACTCATAATGAAATAATGGCCAAACAAATGTTGAGAACTCCATTCTATTGCATAACACACAAGTCTGAGTCGATTGTGGTTACGGGTACGTTGTTTAAGAAAATGAATAACTATCAACCTTATACATTGGAGGAATTAGAAATATGAAAAACAATCATGTTCAACAAATAATAGCCGAAGGCGTAAAAGTAAAGGATTATACTCCGACATTCAAAATGATAGAAGTAATTGAAGACTGTTTCCCATTTGGAAGACCAATAGGAATAATGTCTTTGTGTAAGGTAAAAGAAAAATATGGAGAAAGAAAACTGTTGAGCGTAATGGACTTTCATGACACGAAAACAACTTCTTATATCATAGGAGGCGAGCATGACAGCTAAAGAGTATCTACAACAAATAAAGAAACTCGAATGTCAAATAAAGAATAAACAACTAGAAAAGGAAGCAATATGGAATAGTATGAAGGGATGTAGCGCTATTAATTATGAACCCAAAGAAGGGAGTGGAACACCCAATACCAAAAGCCCACAAGAAAAGTACTATCCCTTGCTTGAAAGGTACGAAAAAGAAATAGAAACCGACATAGAAAGACTTGTGGAGCTAAAAAAAGAAGTAATAAGCGTTATTGATCAATTAGATAATGCGGATGAAGTAAATCTATTGTATATGAGATACGTTCAATTGATGAAATGGGAAGATATAGCTAAGAAAATGAATCTAAGCTACAAGCATACGCATAGAATACATGCTAGAGCACTTGAAAACGTTGATAATATCATCCATGAAAATGGATATGTGTAAAAAAAGTTATAACTTGTCACAACATGACACAAAAGGACACAAAAAGTCGTGCTAATATGTTAATAGGCAAATAGATGATAAGAATTTCCTTTCCTATAATCATAGCTTTAAACCAACTGTAAAAGGTTGGTTTTTTTCATGATCACTAAACAAACGAGAAAGCAACAAAACCATGAATAAAGAAATAATGTATAAATTTTATAGAACTAAAACAGGAAAAATATGTAGGTACGAAGTTGAAAGCAATGGGATGTTGGAGAGAAAACGTGCCAAAGCAAAAGTGAGGAGCGATAAAACACAAGAAAGAGTAACTGGGGTGACTTCAAGGCCGATTTTGGTAGATAGACACAAAAAGGGGACTGTAACGTTTGATGAAGGGTTCAAGAGGAAAGACAAAAAAGATGAACTAAAGGCTGGTGGGCTTATTAAAAATAAGCTTCGCAGAAGTCTCCATCATTTGAAAGAAAAAAGCGAAACAGGTGTAAAAAATCCTGATTTGTTAATGGATGGCAAATATAGTGAAATAAAAACTAGCCGCGGAACCGATGTAGATAAACTTGTTAGAAAAGGCATAAAGCAAACTAATGAGCACGGTGAAGAAAAAGCTGGCGATATTTATTTGAACTTATATAGCACAAAATCAACAAAACAAGAAATTGATAGGCAGATAAGAAAAAGAATGGCTAGATCTTATAAAAATAAAAAGACAAAAACTATAGTTATGTGGAGAGGCAATTATAAAGAATATGAAAAAAAGTAAACAAAAAGGAACCAAATGGTTCCATAAAGACGTAATCCTCATCCAATTCAGGGACAAGGCCGTCTTTTAATCACCTTTATGTTATCAAAAATCATAAAAAATTCAAGTGGAGGTGCAACATGAAAGAATACTTCTATAGACACAAGGTAGAAAACTATTAATAAGGAAAATATCATTAAAGCAAATGCAAAGCGAACACCGAGTGAGCGACGAGAAAACGCTAGGAAAGCTGGCATAGCAAGTGGTGAAGCTAGAAGGTTCAATGCTATAGCTAAAAAAATACTTAGTTTGCCTACAGCAGATGATGATATAGTGGCGCTGCAACTAGTTAAGGCAGGCATACCTAAAGAAAAGATAACACAAAAGGATTGTGTTGTATTAGGTGTGGTTAATAGGGCCAAAATGATTGGTGATGTTAAAGCGTTTGAGAAGATTCAAGAACTAACCGACGATCAAACAAATGCCTTACTAGAGCTTAAAAAGCAAGAGCTAGAACTTAAGAAACGTGAGCTAGAGCTTAAAGAAAGAGAACTGGAACTTAAGCTCAACCAAGGAATGGGCGAAGACAAAGTAACGATTGTCTATGACATAGCAAATGGAAAGAGTAATTAAATTAAGTGAATTAATCATTCCTAAGTATTATCAAGAGTTTACTGATACATCTAGGACTCATCACATATTGAGTTCAGGAAGAGCAGGAACTAAGTCAAGTGAAGCTTCGATTAAAGCAGTTGCCAAAATAGTAAGTGAAGATAATTGCTCGGTTATCATCATTAGGAAATTCCACAACAAAATAAAGAAGACAGTCTATAAAGAAGTATTAAGAGCGATTAAACGATTAGGGTTATCCAAACAAATGTTCAAGATAACCACTGCACCAATGGAAATTAAATATAAAAGGAATGGTAATACCATTTACTTTACAGGATCAGATAGTATTGATGATACTAAAGGTATTATTGATGAAGAAAAGCCTATTAAGCTAGTCATTATCGATGAAGTAACAGAATTCTTTGATAAAGGCGAAGGCGAGGACGAATTAAGAAACATAGAAGCAACATTCGTAAGAGGCAACAACGAAGACTTTACTATGTTGTATCTATTTAACCCACCAAGAAACCCAAAAGCACCTGTAAATGCATGGAAAGAGAAGATGTCACTTAGGAGTGATTGCCTATGCATTCATAGCGATTACAGAGATGTGCCTGAACAGTGGCTTGGTAGAAAGCTAATTGAAGCAGCTGAACAAGAGAAACTAGCTGATGAAAAGATGTATAGATGGCTATGGCTTGGAGAAAGTGTTGGTATTGATGAAGTAATCTATTACATGTTTGATGAATCTAAACACGTTAGAAACAACACTGATAAGTATAACAACATAGCTTTCATTGGAATAGGCGTGGACTATGGCCAAATGAACGCAACTACTTATCAAGCGTTTGGATTATCATTCACTGATAAGAAACTCTATGGTATTGATGAATATTACTATTCAGGAAGAGACACCATGAGACAAAAAAGCCCTTCTGATTATGCTAAAGACTTCAAAGAGTTCAAGGAACGCATTGAAAAGGAAACAAATAAAAAAGTCATCAATGTGTTTATCGACCCTTCAGCCAAAGGCCTAGCAGAAGAAATCAAAAGAGTTGTGCCTGATGTAGCTATTGTTAATGCTGACAATAGAGTAGCCTTGGGAATACAAAGACAATCAAAGTTGTTGTCACATAATGTGTTGATACTAAGTGATAGGCAAAAGAACCTAATAAACGAAATGTATCAATATATGTACAACAAGGACTTGATTGATAAGGGGAAAGAAGAGCCAATAAAAGAACATGATCATTGCTTAACTGGTGATACATTAATTGAAACCACTGAAGGGCCTAAAAGAATAGATGAATTGATTGGTAAAAGTGGTAAGGTATATTGCCATAACAGATTATTCAACAAGCTAGCAAAAGCTAGCTTTTTCAATGTTAGAAAGACAGTGGAAAACGCAACAGTCTATGAGCTAGAGATGGAAGACGGTACAAAGATTAAGGCTACAGGAGCTCATAAATTCTTAACAACTAAAGGCTGGAAAAGATTGGATGAGTTGGATGCGACGGATATGATCCTTAAGTATGAAAAGGAAACATATGTGGCGATGCCAGTAAGAGTAAAGAGTATTAAATGTATAGGCAAACAAGATGTGTATAACATGACTGTTAAGCATCACCATAACTACTTGGTTAATGGCGGATATGTTTCCCACAACTGCGAAGATGGTGCACGCTACTTAATACAAGGGTTTTGGAAGTACATAAAACAAATGCTACCAAGCATAGAATAGGAGAAAAATGAAAGAACTTACTTATATACAAGATGTTACCCAACGATTAAAAGATTTGGGTTATAAACAATTAGATCCTGATTACTATAACTATATCTATGAATGGTTAGCTTGGTATAAGGGATATGTTGAAACGTTCCATAAAAGGAAGATGTTCAACGGTATGAAATACGTTAACGATAATGTTGCAAGCCTAGGGCTAGCAAAGATATTTGCACAACATTGGGCCTCATTACTGTTTAACGATAATACATCTATTACTATGGATGAATCTAGTGAAAAAGACCTAAATAATTTGATATACAAAACAAACTTCAGGCATTACTTTAAAAACACTCTAGAAGTAGCCTTTGCATGTGGTACAAGTGCAACAACTGAATACTTAGACGATAAAGGTGAGGTAATGGTTAACCACATATACGCACCAATGATATTTCCTTTAAAACAAGTAAATGGTGAAATCATTGATTGTGCATTTGCTTCTATAGATGGTGATGGATATTACTTAAATATTCATACTAAAAACCAAGATGGAAGCTACACCATTAAAAACGATTGGTTTGTTACTCAAAACATCAAAGACAAGGTTGTTACTAAGGATGTGGAAAAGCAAGGAGTAGTTAAAGACTTTATTTCTCCTGTTAAGCTATTCCAAATCTACAAGCCTAACCAAGTTAACACTATAGACTTATATGAACCTATGGGCATGTCTATATCAGCCAATTGTATAGATCAATTCAAAACAGCAGATTATGCCTATGATGTACTTCAAAATGAGTTTAGGCTAGGCAAAAAGAAAGTATTCGTGCCTATTTCAACGTTAACTTACAAGATGATGACTGATGCAGAAGGCAATACTGTTCAAGTTCCTATATTTGATGAAAATCAAACCGAATACTATGCATTGCCTGGAGATGATGAAGGTGAAAACAAAATCACTGAATACAATCCAAATTTACGTATATCAGATATTGAAGAAGGTATCCAATTAGCTATTAACTTAGCTGGTATGAAAGCAGGGTTTGGTGAAACTCATTTCACATTTAAGGATGGAAAAGTATACACCAACCAAGCACAAGTATTTAGTTCAAATAGTGATCTAAGATACAACTTAAAACTTCATGAAGATATGCTTGCAGCATCTTTAAGAGATTTAGCTAGAGCGTTGTGTTATCTAGGCACAGGTAAAATCTATGAAGGCGATATCACGATTGATTTTGATGATTCAATCTTTGAAGATGAACAACAAAAGAAAAACAATGCAATCCTAGAGCTAAATAATGGGTTGATTGATAATGTTCAATACTATATCGATATCTATGGCATGAGTGAAGAACAAGCTATAGAGTTTGACAAGAAAATCAAGGATAGAAAAGAAGAAGATAAAGAGCCTACAAGCGAAGAAGTGGATGAAGAAGACAATGAACCAACTGAAGAAGAAACAAGTGACAGTGAGTCTGAAAATGAGCCACAGAAGGATGTAGAAGAAGAAAAGGAGTAGTAAATGCTTACTGACAAAGAATTAAGCGCGTTACAAAACGAATTAATCGATATCTATTCAAAGATTGAAATTGAATTAATCTTGTCAGTAGCTAAAAGACTCGATACTTACAATACTGTTGATGGTGTTCTTGACTGGCAACTAAAAAAGCTAAGTGAATTAAATGTGTTAAATAAAGACCTCCTAAAAATAATTGCTAAATATAGCAAAAAGTCCGAAAAAGCAGTTAAGAACATGCTTAAACAGGCTATGCTCGCTAACATAGATAGAAAATATCTTGAAGAAGCCTTTAAAGAAGGTGCTACAGATATTACATATGAATCTATCACCAAATCTCCCCGAGTGAATAAATTGTTAAAATCATCAATCTATGATTTAAGCGAGCATTTAAGCTTGATAAATACCAAAGCTATTGAATCAGCTAAGGAAACATATGTTAAAACACTCAATAAGGCCTATGTAGAGGCTTATAGTGGCGTATATTCTCCACAAGAAGCAATAGCTAAGGGAATTAAAGAAATGGCTAAGAATGGCATAAAAGGTGCCACCTATGAATCAGGGAGAAGCATAGGTATTGAACCAGCTGTTAGACGTGACACATTGTCAGCAATTATAAGTAACGTTAACAAAGTATCAATTGAAACAGCTAAAGAAATGGGCACCAACTATGTCGAAGTATCTAAACACCTAGGTGCTAGAGTTAGTGATAAGTCAAAGATTGCTAATCACGCAGGGTGGCAAGGCAAGGTATATCAAATAGAAGGTTCAGGGGAATATGGCAACTTAGAAGAAGAAACAGGATATGGCCAAATAGAGGGCCTTGGTGGTGTAAATTGCCGCCATAGGGTATTTCCTTTCTTTCCTGGTGTAAGCAAGCCTAAAGAAGACCAAATAAGCCAAGAAGAGAATAAGGAAGTTTATCAAGCTAGTCAACGTATTCGTTCATTAGAAAGAGAATTCCGAAACAATAAGCGTTTATGGTATGCATCCAAACAAATTGGAGACAAAGACCAAAAGAAGAAATGTGAGAACAAATCAAAGGAAATCTTAGATCAGATAAAAGAGATTGAAGATAAATATCCTGATATTGGTTCTAACAGTTCTAGAACGCTAGTATTGGAGGATTTAATGTGAATAAATACGATGAAAATTTAATATTCTATTGGAAAAATGGTGTAAGACGATGCTTTAGACTTGATAACAACAAACTAAATAAAACAAAAGTTAAAAAGAAAGCAAAGAATGGCAAAACACGTTATATTAAAGAAGAAAACAAGAAAAAGTTAGAAGTTAATGATGTAACACAAAAGTTTATAAACAATTCAACACCAAATAAAGGAAAAATGGAGATTGCATCAAACTATAATTATGAAGAAAATGAAGATGAAATAAAAACAGCATATTGGATGATGAAAAAGTTTGGGGGCAATATATATTTAAATGAGCCAAATAATGATCCAAAGTATGAAGGGATTAGCAATCCAGATTATATATGGAATGGTAAATGGTGGGATTTAAAGGGTGTAAAAACTCTGAATGGAGTAAGCAAAAGATTACAAGATGGAATATATCAAATAAATAACAACTCAGATTATAAAGCTGGCGGAGTTATTTTAGATATTACAGGTAGCGTCGATAGTCGTGATGATGTTTATAGAACAATAAAAAATAGGCTTTACTTGACAGCTAAATTTTCAATGCACGTTATTGTTAAAAAAGATGATGACGTGTTTTTAATTGTGGAATACAAATAAAAAAATAGACACCTACGACCTACCGAGATGGAATCACTTCCAAATGGCTCTGCGTGGTCGTAAACATCTATTTACATCTTTATAATACCAAATTAAATTCAAAAATCAAATTGTCTAGCATAAAGACATTAAAGAAATGCTTAATATTGGATAAAGGGCGAGGAAACTCGCTTTTTATTATAGGCAAATATAAGAAATGTACTTGTAGGCACGTACTACAAGGGCGAAAGGAGAAAATATGCCAAAAGACAATACAGTAGACGTAACAGTTGAAGAAACTAAAGTACAAGAACCTGATGTCAAGGACACTACGGACTTAGACGATGATGATCTTGGACAAGAAGTTACATTCGATGAAATTATCAAGAGCGAAGCTTATGCAAAAGACTATCGCAAGATGGTTGATAAGGAAGTCTCTAAGGCTATCAAATCTTATCAAACTAACCATCAAAACGATGTAGAAGCCTTAATTAACCAAAAAGTAGCTGAACAAGTTAACGAGGTTAAGTTTAAAGCGTGTTTAAAAGAAAATCTTTTGAGAGCTGGAGTAATTGATACTACTGCACTAACTGCTCATCTTGATTTAGAAGAATTAAAGAAGTCATTTGATGTTGAGAAAGAGTCAATTAAAGATTTCGATAAGTTAATGGCTACTTCTAAGGAGAAAATGCCTTACTTATTCAAACAAGAAAATCAAAATGTAGCAACAGGGCAAGCACAAACTAAGTTCGGTGGTGGTAAACCTACTGCTCATAACTTAAGAGAAGCACTTGCGGAAAAATATAAAAAGTAAAGGAGAATTATTAAATGATTACATTAGCAGAAGCTAAAGCAACAATGGTTGATCCAGTCGACCAATATGTAGTGGATGAATTTAGACGTTCATCTCAATTAATGGAATTACTTCCATTCGCAAACGATGTAGCACCAGCTACAGGTGGCCAAACAATGGTATATGGTTATACTAAGTTAAAAACACCTTCAGGTGCATCTTTCAGAGCTATCAATGGTGAATATACTGCATCGGAAGCTAAAAGAGAAAGAAAGAATGCTGAGTTAAAGATTCTTGGTGGCAACTTCAAACTAGATAGAGTAATTATCAATACATCAGGTGCTTTGGATGAATTAAACTTCCAAGTTAAGCAAAAATCACAAGCAACTGCAAACTTGTTCGATTACACCGCTATCAATGGTGAAGCATCAACTACTAACAATGAATTTGATGGCTTAAAGAAACTAGTTAAGGGCTCTAGCACTGAAGTTACTTCAACATTAGATATTTCAACTAGTGCATTATTAGATACTAACTTCAATGCATTCCTTGATGAAGTAACTGAATTCTTAGCATTACTAGATGGCAAACCAACTGCACTATTAATGAACTCTAAGATGTTAACAAAGATGAAGAATGTTGCAAGACGTGCAGGTTACTATTCAAGAAGTGAAGATGCTTTTGGTAGAACAGTAGATAATTGGGATAACATTCCAATGATCGATATGAAGAACTACTACAATGCTGCAACAGGCAAAACACTTGAAGTAGTAGCTACTGAAACTGATGGTACATCAGCAATCTATGCAATTTGTGCAGGTGAAGATGGATTCCATGGTGTTTCTTTACAAGGCGAAAAGGTAGTTACATCTCATTTACCTGATATGACTCAACCTGGCACTGTAAAAGAAGGTGATGTTGAATTCGTAGGTTGCGTAGCATTAAAGAATTCATTAAAAGCTGGTGTATTAAAAGGCATCAAGATTGTTCCAACAGCGACAGCTGAAGATAGCAAAGAAAGCTAATCATGATTCCTAAAGTAGACTTCCATTTTTATGCGGACAATTATGGAGGTAATGAACTAAACGAGGAACAGTTCTATATTTATAGCAAAAAGGCGTTACAGTTCATCAATGAGCTTAGCGCCTCAAGGCTATTAATGAATACATTAAATGAAAATGATGAATACTTAGTTAAGATGGCTGTATGTGCACTGTGCGACTATGATTATTCTGATGATAAGAGAAAAGAAAAGCTTTCAATAGCTTCTGAATCTGTTCCAAGTCATTCGAGAACATATAACACAAGTGCAAACGCTAAATCTAATAACGAAGTTTACAAAGAAAGAGTCCAAACAGTTTATGGGTTCCTATTAAGCACCAATCTTCTATATAGAGGTGTCTAATGTTTCCTTATACGATAACAATCTTCACTTATGATGAAGAATTAGGTACTTATTCAAAGCAAGTGGTTGAAGGTGTGTGGTGGACGGGAAGCGATAGCGTGTCTATTAGCCAAAATAGAGAACACAGCGCCTCAACTACTGTTGTAATACCTAAAGAGCTTATGAATGATGTAAAAGTCACTAATGGCTGTTATATCGTTAAAGGCGAGCATGAAAATATCACATCTTTGGAAGATTTGGAAGGTAGCGAGTGCTTCCAAGTTAGTAGTGTCCAAATAAATGACTGCGGCACTGAGCTTGACAATATAACAATCAATGGAAATTGATGTAGATGTTAGTGGAATTATAAATAGTTTGGAAAATATTGAACATTCTTTGGACAATGGCGAAGTGATGAGGTTTCTAGCTAATGAAATAATGCGATATGCAGACGATTATGCACCATTTGATACAGGTTCGCTTAAAAATACAGCGTTTGTTGGTGCGATGGGCGATTCAATCGTTTACCCAATGCCATATGCTAATTATCTTTACCATGGAGACTTAATGGTTGACCCAATTACTAAAAAAGGCTCATTCTATGATCCTAAAACAAATAGACATTGGAGTAGACCAAACACTCAAAAAGTACTCACTAATACACCACTTCACTTTAAAGGTGAGCCTAAACGTGGTGCTAATTGGGTCCATAGAGCGTTAGAAGACCATAGTGAAGAATTAAGTGAATCATTGAATAAATACATAAAGGAGCATTTATGAACGTTATACAAGCTTTAAAAGACTATTTCAACACTTATCCAGAACTAGAGACCAAGACAATATTTGTAAACTTCCTAAAAGAACAAGGTTCATCGTTTTCAATAGTTCCTTCACCAGTTCAGCCACTTACCATCACTAACATTGATGGCTCATATGAAAAAAGGTTCGCATTTCAATTAGTGGGAAGATTCAGCTACTCAAATGAGCTAGCTATGAATATTAAAAACAGTAATTTCTTCGAGGAATTGGAGGAATGGATAATTGATAACAATGAAAATGATATATTGCCTGATTTAGGCGAAGGATATCAATCCTTAGGACTAAAGGTTACTTCCAATGGTTACCTTATGGGCATATCACCTGATGGAAGAACAGGACAATATCAGATCAACCTAGAGTTGACATACGAAAAGGAGAATTAAAATGGCAGATAAAATGCAAGCAATTAAAAGAAGTAAATTTGCTGAATTTATTAACACAACACCTGATTCAACTACTCCTACTTGGGCAAGAATCGGTAAAGGTGTTGCTGAGAATGAAATCTCATACAATGGCAACGTTGTAACTGAAACATTCATTCATGAAGATAGTGCATCAAACTCTGTTGACTCTTATGCACCACAAATTGCAGTTACTCAATACTGCTACAAGGGCGATAAGGTGTTTGACTATGTTGATGGTTTAAGAAAGAAAAGAGCTATCGGTAGTGATTGTGAAACTCAACTATTGATGGTTTACATCTATGATACAGATGATGATGAAACATATGCTGCTGAAATGAGTAACGTTGCAATTCAACTTGATACATTCGGTGGAACTGGTGGTGAAAGAAACTCTATTGGATATAACATCCTATTCAATGGCGACCCAACAATCGGTACCGCAACAATCGCAGCAGGTGTTCCAACATTTACTGCTAATTAATTATTTAAAGGAGGCAAGGGATGAATAACAAAATTAATATCGAAAATAGTGAGATAGTCAAAATCGAAATAAATGACAGTGGTCGCTATATTGAGTTGAACCCATTAGACATTGAATTTCCATTGAAAATAGAAAAAACCACAAATGAGTTGGAAAGAATGCTTAAGAAATTAGAGCAAGAAATCACTTTGATTGATAAAAAGACTGATGTTGTTGAAGGACTTATGTCAAGAAACACCAAGGAAAAACTTCTTAAGATTAGAGATTACAACAAAGAGTGTGGCAAGGTTATCGATGAATTATTTGGGGAAGGTACAACTGAAGCAGCCTTCGGTGGCAAGAACTATATCGGTATGTATAATGATTTATTCGATTCCCTTACACCAATCTTTAAAGAAGTATATGGCAACCCTGAAAACACTTTGGCTCGTTTAAAGAACAAATATTCAAAGGAAGACAGTGATGTTCTTAAATGAGAACATATCCAACTAAAGTTCAAGTAGATGGGGCAACCATACCACTTGATACAAGCTTTAAAACAGCACTTAGATGCATGCATGTTATAGATGATGATTCTATAGGTGATGAAGAAAGAGCGTTGGCGATAATATACCTATTAACGGATGATATCCCTAAGGTTGACTTGGGAAAGTTATTAAAACTATTGTCTAGTTATTTACAATGTGGGGAAGAACCAAATAGGCATAGATCACTAACAAAAGATATGGACTTTGAACAAGATGAGAAGTTCATAATCTCTTCTTTCATGTATGACTATGGAATTGACCTTGAAAGCAGTGATATGCATTGGTGGCGTTTTATAGATTTATTAAATGGCTTGTCTAGCGAATGTATCTTGTCGCGTGTCCGCGATATTAGGACAATGGACCTTTCAATTTATAAGGATGCCAAAACAAAAGAAAGAATACTAAAAGCTAGAGCACAAGTCGCACTTAAGTCAAAGCACGTGGAAAGTGAGGAAGAAAGAAAACATCGAGAGAAGTTTGAAGCTAAATTTAACACAAACGCTCTTGATGATGACGATTATTTACTAGAGGAGGAATAGCAATGGTGGAACCATTGATTATAAGGTTAAAAGGTGACTCCTCGGAGTTAAGAAATGATATTGATAAAAATATCAAAAAAATGCAAGAAATGTCTGATAAATATCAGGCAATTCAAAAACAATTAGAAAATAGAAAAACAGAAGACTTTGCCAAGGTCCTAAGTAAAAATTTGGAGAAAGTTAATGCTGAATTGGATAAAGCTAATGCAAAATTAACTAAAACAGAGAAAGCATACGATAAACAAGCTCAAAAGACCCAAGAAATGGTCAAAAATGGTGCTAGTGATGAAGAATTAGCGCCTGAATATGAAAAACTTGAACAACTTCAAAACAATATGAGTCAAGCTAAGGCAAATGTTGTTGAACTTGAACAAAAACAAGCCGAAATAACTGCTAAAACTACTCAAGAGTACAATGCACAAACCGAAGCTTTAAAACAACAAACTAATGAGATTAAAAATAATTTCGATATCTTAGATGCAATAAATAATCAAGATATGAAAGATGCTAAGTTAGGTGAAGGGTTGGAAAAGTTCAAGAGCAGTATAAAGGGAATTGGTTCATTCTTTACGGGCGTATTCCAAAAAAGTAAGAATTGGTTCTCATCTTTGTTTAGTTCAGACAAAATAAAAAGCACAACTAGTCAATTTAAAGGTCTAACAGGAATGGCTACTAAGTTTGGCTTAGCTTTATTTGGTGCACAAACTGCATTCACATTAATTAAGAAAGCAGTTAGCCAAATATTAGAAGAGAATACCAAATTAGCAAATACTGTTAATAGCCTTTGGAATGGGTTGGTATCGTTGATATCACCTATTGTAGATACGATTGTGTCAACATTGGCAACAGCTCTTAATTACGTATTGGCCATGGTTAATCTGATTAGTGGCTTAGATGTCCTAGGAATAATGAATAAAGCCAATAAAAAGGCCAACGCAAAGAAATCTAGTGGCTCAAGTAAACAAAGTCAACAGTATTCATTTGATACTGCGGAGACTTTGCAAAAGAATGAATCGGGTTCAAGTGGCACAAGTATAGAAGATTCATACCTTAAAAATGTAAAACTAAGTGGTGAACTGCTTAAATATGCCAATAAATTAAAAGCTATATGGGGTGATATCCAAAAGATAGGATCTAACCTATGGCAAGGCATAAAAGATGGCTTAAAGTACATGAATAGTGGCCAAAGAATACTTCAAGTTTGTAAAAATTTAATTGATGCGTTCTTAGATGACATAAAAGCATGTACAGAGGCTACAGTAGAGTGGAGTGCTAACTTAGACTTTGGACCATTATTTGATGGCATAGCTACAGTTATGGAGTCTTTGGAGCCAATTATAACTTCAATTGGTGATGCGTTTGTTTGGATATATGAAAATGCAATACTTCCTATATCTAAGTGGTTTATTGAAAATGGTATACCTGAATTTCTACAAACAATATCAAGTATGTTGGATGTAGTAAGTGCAGTTATAGAACAAATGAAAGAGCCACTACAATATGTATGGGATAACTTTATATCACCTTTGGCATCATCGATTGGTGATACATTGATTAGTGTTATGCAAACCATCCAAGATCATATGGATAAACTTGGTAAATGGCTTACTGATCATCCTGAATTTGTAGAATTCGTTACAATATTAGGCTCAATAGTAGGCATAACACTAGCAATAGTAGCTGGTTTTGGTTTAGTAACTGAGGCAGTAGGTATATTTGCCGAGGCATTAGCTTCGCCAATTACGTGGATAATAGCAGTTATTGCAGCAATTATCTTGTTACTAGAGTACTTTGGCAACATAGATGAAGCAATCAGCAACTTGAAATTAATGTTTCAAGGAATAATAGATTTCATTACAGGTGTATTTGCGGGAGATTGGGAACAAGCGTGGAATGGTATCAAAGAGCTATTTGAAGGTTTTGTTGGATTAATCGGAAATATACTAGATGCCTTAAAGAACGCTTTCCAAGCGTTAGTTCAATGGATTGGTAGTAAATTATCCGATGCATGGAATAAGGCTTGGACGGGCATTAAAAACATCTTTAAGAACCTATGGAATGGAATCTTAGATTTGCTTGAAAGAGCAATGAATTGGATTGTGGATAAATTAAACAGTTTAAGTTTTGATGTTCCTGATTGGGTTCCTGTTGTTGGTGGTAAACACTTTGGCTTTAGTGTTCCTAAGGTTTCGATACCTAGACTTGCAAAAGGTGCGGTAATTCCACCAAATAAGGAATTCTTAGCTGTTTTGGGTGATCAAACAAGAGGAAGAAACATTGAAACACCTGAAAGCTTATTAAGAGAAATCGTTCAAGAAGAAAGTGGCGGCTCACAAGACATTAACATTGTGGCAAATGGTGATATGGCACAGCTTATTAAACTGTTGAGGTTTAAACTTCAAGAAGAAGATAAGCGTGTCGGTTCTAGTTTGGTGGTAGGAGGTTAATATGGAATATACATTTGATAAAGGAATTTATTTAGATGGTGTTTATTATAACGTTCCTGTTACTAAGGTTAAGCGTTCAGCCAATAAAATATGGAAGTATGCTGATAGAACTGAAGAAGGTAACCATGTAGGAGAAATCCTTGGAATTTACTATAACTTTACTATTACCATAGGTGATATACATGACGCATCTGAGTATGATAAGTTTTATAGCGATATAACAAGTTCTAAGGCTTATCGTACTGTAAAGATGCCTAGTGCAGAAGGTGGTGCAGATTTTGAGTTTACGTGCTATCTTGATAAAGTAGAAGATGAGATTTGTAAGTCCAACAAGGGCAAAAACATTAAGAAGGGGTTAACGTTTCAAATGGTAGCTCAATGCCCTGCAAGGAGACCATAATGGAAAGATACACTTCTTGTACTGTTGAACTTGAATTATACGATACTGGGGCCATAGATGATGTATCACTAAGTGCTAATAATAAACAATCATTTTCAAATGTTGTTTCTATCAAGAAGGAGTCAGAGGAACTAGCTAATATAGCAACGCTAGAGCCTAATTATTTCCTTTTAGATGGAAGTTTTGATACATATGACACAATTGATAACATAGAATCAAAAGTCGGTTATATGAGCCGATATTTTACTTCTATCGTAACTGGAACGTTTAGTTCTTACCACTCATCGGTAGGAATAACGTTCCATTTTTATAAAACTGTGCCAAATGAGATAAAAATTGAGTTCTATGATGGTTCTAGTTATATAGCCGATGGTACATTTAATCCTAGTAGTGATGATTTTGTGTATTTTGCCGAATTATTAGCTAGTAACTATAACAAAGTAGTTATTACATTTACTAATACCGATAGATACACAAGACTAAATTTCATAGATTTTGGTACAAAAATTGAATATGGTAGTGATTTAGATAAGAAACTAAAAACCGCATCTCTTACAGAAGAAGTTGATGTATTTTCAAGTACACTACCGATTGATGAAAGTAGTATAGAAGTAATTGATGAACAAGGTATGTTTGATATAACAAACCCTAAATCTTATTACCAATACTTGCAAAAACGTCAAAGATTTAAGATTTATGAGACCATTAACACCAAAAAAGAGTTGGTGGCTGTTCATTATTTGAAAGAATGGTCGCAAACTAAAGAAATGTTAGCTAGTTTTAGCCTACAAGATGTTATAGGTCTTATGAATGACACAACGTTCTATGGTGGTATATATACAAATGTGACAGCTAGTGACTTAATTGATGAAATCATGGAAGATTATGGTTTTGAAGATTACACGATTGATGATGATCTAAAAGATATTGTCTTAAATGGTTATTTAAAGAAACAAAGCCATAGAACAGCGCTACAACAAGTAGCATTTGCGATTGGTGCGTGTGTCTCAACATCTAGAAACACTGGCATAGCCATTTTCAAGCCACTGTACGAGACTTTGACCACGATTGATAGTGATAGAAAGCTAATTTCAAGTTCGCATGAAATCAAGCAAAAAGACCTTGTAACGGGTGTGTCTTTAACAGCACATTCTTACAGTTTGGACGAGAAAACATCGCAAATTTCTAAAGGTACATTCAATCCTGGAACATATCGAGTAACATTTAGCAACCCTTGCACAGATTTAACTGTAACAGGAGCGACACTATTAGATAGTAATTGTAACTATGCGGATATCGAAGTAGAAACCGCAGGGCAAGTTATCATAACTGGCGTTAAGTATGTCGACAATAGCGTGGTGTATTCTTATAAAAATGATACATACGCTAGTGCGATTGATGAAAACGTGTTAGAAGTAACGAATGCAACGTTAGTAAGCGTTGATAATGTTGAAAGCTTATTAGATAACATTTATAAAATTAAACAATATCGTTTGGAACATAGCTTAGAAATCATTGAAGAGAATGAATATCCTTCTGGAATGTATGCTGTTAAAAGTAATGGATCATACGCTCCATTATTGATTACAAAACTAACTAGCGAATTAGCTGGTGGCTTTATAGCAAAAGTAGAAGGCATTGGCTATGCACTTAGAATCAATGATTACTACAAAGCTGGTAATGAACTATATGCAGGAAGTGAGGGAATAATCTAATGTCATGGATAGAACCGATATATGACCGTAGTCAAAGCGATATAGACAACAAAACCTCTAAAGGATATTTAAATGTAGAAGATTTAAATAGAATTGAAGGAAATATAAGCTATATTGCTGAATTAATGGCCATTACAGTGACAACCAAGAAATGGGCCAAGACCACACTTCCTACTTCTAGCGATTTCCAACGAATTGGAGATAATATCGATAGCTTAAAAAGTAAGATAACATACACAACTTATCCTGATTATCCTGATTTGCCAATAAACGAATACGAAAAAGTGAACCAAATAGAATCGATGATAGAAGCTATTGAAGGCGACTATATGCTTGTTCTAGGTTCGCTTTTATTTTGCGGCGAAGAAGGTTATGCGGGGGACAATTTAGTATGAATGTAAACAAGCCTAATGGCTATTTCTATTACAAAAATGGCACTTTAAGATATGTTGACAATGGTCATGAGTATAAAGTAACAAAAGAACAGATTGAAAGATTTAGAAGCGTTGTTGACACCCATCCAAGTAAATGGAAAAAGGGCAAAGTTAATGAACAGATTATTGATAATCATTGTTTCCGTTTCGTTTATAATAACTATGAAGACGATCCAATGGAGAATCTATTTATGATAGTTAGATATAGGACAGGTAAAAATGGACGATAAAACTAAATTAGCAATATTACTGAAAAATAAATATGATATCGAGCCCACTACATTTATTAATTGCTTTAATAAAGAAAGCGAAATAAAAGAAATGCTTGATATTCTTCAAAAACACCCTGAAATAATTGACAGCGACGAAGTGTACACGATATTTGCTAAGGTTGCTGATATACCTTGTAAACCAGTAAACGATAAGTTAAAAGGATATATGGAAAAATGGGGTGTTAGAGAAAGAACACAACCATGGTGCAAAGACTAGAAAAATCTAGTTTTTTTATTGGAAGGAGGAAATATGGCCTATACAAAAAAGACATGGGTCGACAGAAGTGTTGAACACCCAGGCAGAAGAAAGTTGTCGGCAGTAACTGGTGAAACTGATGTGTATGACATCATTAGATCAGAAGGAACTATCACCACCGCAGGAGATGCGTTTAGTGCTGACAATATGAATGACTTAGAGACACGTATCAAAAGTGGTATGGATGATCTAGAAACCTACGTTGATGATGCAATTGAAACAGTCAAACCAATCACAAAAACAAACATATCCGTATCAGTTACACCTACCCAATTATCAACTTACATGAATTGGGATACAGAAAACAAATATGGATATAGTGCAGCAGTCATAATAAACGGTTTAACATCAAACTCAATGATACAGAATATAGTAATGACTGACACCTTAATGGATAGTATCGCACCTATCATTACCACAGGTGCTAATAGTTTGACTTTTTACACAGAAAACTCAACTAAATTAAGTGGTACTATCTTTACTTTGG
>CAVJDT010000031.1:0-22831 GCA_963648435.1 Bacillota bacterium | reverse complement strand
ATTAATAATAATTGTTTTTTAAAAAAAGAAGAGAAAAATCAAAATTTATTATTATTAAAAAATACATATATTGACACTGATAGTGAAAAAATAGGAAAAAATGGTGAAGTATTTTCAGCTAATAATTTTTTAAAAAAACAAAATATGGATTTTGAAAATAGTTTTTGGGCTAGTGGTGAAAGCGGTTTTATACATCGGTTAGTAGTTACTTTTGCAAACAAATGTAATGTAACTAGAATAATTATAGAAAATGGTAAATATAGAAATTCAATGACATCTGACTATAAATTGTTGTATAGTAGTACAGGAAATGATTGGATAAAAATTGCAGATATTGTAGATAATCAGGATTCTATCAATAATTATAATGTAGATTTACACGATGTAAAATATATAAAAATCGAGATTACAAAGCCAAATAAAGCATTTAAAAAAATGTGTATTATAAGAAATTTATATATATATGGTATGGAGGAGTATTTGAATGAAAATTAGAGAAAGAATATTAAATATAATTACAAATGTATTAGAATGTGAAGAACTTATTGATAATATTCCAAATTTAGACTTACGTGAAGATTTAGGAATGGATTCTATAAATTTTGTTACATTGATAGTTTATATAGAAGATGAATTTAAAATTGAAATTCCAATAGATAAACTAGAAATGAAAAATTTCAATACGTTGGAAAATATTGAAAAAATAATTGAAAAATTAATAAAACAAGGTGAGTGATATGAATTATTTAGAAATAAGTAAGTATGCATATAGTAATTGTAAGTTTTATAAAAAAAATAATCTTGATCCTAATATGACTAAAGAAAATTTTTATAATTTACCAATTCTAAATAGAAAAGATATTTTAAACAATAAATTCGATATAATGAGTTCTGAATATGCAAATTTTAGTTTGAATTCATTTGTTAGTGTTAGTACATCTGGTAGCAGTGGTATACCCTTGATTGTATATTGGAATGAACAAGATTATATAAAGTCAAATTATTATTTATGGAGACTCAGAAAGAAATTTTACAATATTGTTCCAAAAGATAAAAGTATTAAATTTATCACCGATAGATTTAATAGTAGTCAGTTATTTTTTATCAAAATGAATACAATGAATTTTTATAAAGAAAAAATTTCAAACGTAAATTTTAAAGAAGTAATAAAAATAATTAATGAATTTTCACCTAAAGCTCTATATATTCAACCTTCAGTTTTAGCATTCATTGTTAATAATTGTATAAAACACAATTTGAAATTATCTGATTCTATTCAATATATTGAAACAACTGGAGAATTGCTAGATGATACCTTAAGATGCGTATTATTGAAACATTATCCAAAAATAAATATTGTTAATATGTATGGTACTGAAGAACTTAATGGAATAGCATATGAATGTCCATATAAAAATTTACATATCATTGAAGAAAATGTTTTTTTAGAAACAATTGAACAAGATTTAGATGGATATGGGAAAGCCATAGCAACGAGTTTGCATAATAAGGTTTTCCCCCTAATTAGGTACAATATCGGTGATATAATTAAAATTGATAAAAAAACTTGCAAATGTGGACAATGTGGAAATGTTGTTGAAGTATTAGATGGAAGAATTGACGATGTGTTTTATGAAGAAAATTTAAAAATATCAACTTACTCATTAACCGCAATTATTTATAATGTTAATAATAATTTGGACTTTCCAATATATGAATATAAGTTTAAATATATTAAAAGTATAAAAAAACTCGAAGTGTATTTTGTTTTAAATAATGATTTTCAAAATTGGAAAGAAAGGATTAATTGTGAATTTAATAAATATTTTCAAAAAATGATTAAAATTGAATGTGATATTGAAATAAATTATGTTGATAAAATATATACTTTAGATAAAAAAAATAAAGTGTTGGAGGTCATTTGAATGAAAGAAAATCAGTATCCTTTAATTCATAATTTTATAAATGAAAATAAATATTATGTATATGATAGCCAAAAAAATTGTATTTTAAATCTAAAAAAAGAATTGTATTATGAAATATTAAAATTAAAAAGGCTAGGGTTTAAAAAATATAAGCAAATGTCTGTAAATTCTGATGAGGTTCATATTGTAAATGAATTAATGAAAAGAGGTTATTTTTCACCATCACCAGTAAGGAAAGTTGAAAATTTAGATCTAAAATGGGTTGACAAAATAATGGAAAATAAAATTAAGTATTTAATTCTTAATGTTACGTATAATTGTAATTTTAAATGCAGATATTGTAATTTTGCAAATAATAATCCTACCATTAGGAATACTGAATCTATAAATATGAAATGGGAAATAGCGGAAAAAGCATTAGATTTCGCGCTAAAGCACAGTACAGAGTCAGAAATACTAGCTATAGGATTCTATGGAGGAGAACCATTAATGAATTTTGATGTGATAAAGAAAACAATAGATTATTGTTCTAATATTTTAACAAACAAAAGATTTGAATTTTCAATGACAACAAATTTATCATTGTTGAATGAGAAAATGCTTGATTTTTTAATTTTACATAATGTTGATTTATTAGTAAGTTTTGATGGCCCAAAAAATATTCACGATTCACATAGGCTATTTGCAAATAATGGAAAAGGGACTTATGATAAAATTATTGAAAAACTAAAATATATCAAAGAAAGATCCCTAACTTTTTTCGAAAAACATATTCAATTTAATTCTGTTATTATGCCATATGACGATATGATAGAAATTGAATCTTTTTTCAAAGAAAGATTTCCAAAAAATGCTGCTTATATGAATAACGCAGATCTTTCCAAAACAGAATTTTTATATAGCGTGGCAATGGAAAATAAAGATGAATTACAAAATACTAGTTTATCTAAAGGGGAAAAGGCTTTACTATATGGTTTAAAAGATTATAACGTGTTTTATGAAGTAGATTATCCAGTTGGGCAATGTATTCCTGGGTATACAAGACTATTAGTAAATTTAGATGGTTGCTTTTATCCTTGTGAGAAAGTTAATGTTCAAAATGAAAAATATATTATTGGTGATATCGAAAAAGGTTTTAATATAAATAATATAAAGGAACAAATGAACTTTTATTCGAGTGTAGATAGCAATTGTGTAAATTGTTGGGCATTTAAGTTATGTAATATGTGTATTGCAAATTGCGATAATGGTAATAATTTTAGTGAAAAAATAAAAGATGAAAATTGTGAAAGAATTAAGAACGATCTAACTAAAGTCATGATTAAATATCTAAATAGGAGGAATATTTAATGAATAATGTTTTAATAGCTCTACCTAATTATTACAATAAATTATATTTTCCATATGTTGAGACAATTTTATGTGAAAAAATTGATTGCTGTTATTTGTTGAATTATGATTATAATCCCTATGAAATTGAAGAACTTAAAAAAATGGATTTTGGATTTGAATTAAAATTTATAAATAATTTAGATGAGATTGAACATGTAACATATATTTTTCTAACAAAAAACAATGTGCTAACATATAATAAAATTTGTGAAATTGCAAAAAAATTTTCTTCTAAAATAATAGAAATTGATAATGTAAACACAAAACAGGAAGATAATAATTTAATTAATATAAATAGTAAAATTTATTTTATATTAAAAAGTAAAACTATTCTTTTAATTGGAGGAATAGCCGATATAAATATTCAAATTAATTTAGAAATGTTTTTGTTTGATAAATTAAATAAAAATGGTGTTAAAGTAGTATCTTTTTTTAGTCAAAACATATTCGGAATGACTAAAGAATTTTCTTTTAACGAATTGTTATTGATGGTAAAAAATGAGTACAATTTTAGTGATGATATAAATAGAAAATTAAACGATGCAGAATTAATAATTATAGGTTTGCCAGGTAATATATCAAGATTAAATAATCAATTAACTTGTATATATCCATTATTAATTAATGATATTAATCCTGATTGCTTTATTATTACTGCCACTGATGATTATGATAAGAAAGCAATTGAACATATTAATTTTATGTACAATTTTAATATTGATATGGTATGTTTAACAGGTCACAAACAATTAATTGATAAAGATGGCGATTATAGTAAAGTTGACATATTTTCAACTAAATCATATAAAGATATATTTTTTTCTTTTGAAAAATATTATAATAAAATTATTGAAAAAATAACAATACCTGATACTGTTGTTAAAATTAATTTTGACAAATAATAATACATTGATTTTATCTTCTCAAATCAAGGTAATTATATTTGTATATTCTATTTGTTCACTAAGGAGGACCGTATGAGTTTTGTTAAAAATGTTGTTGTTCCATATGGACATTCTGGTTGCGGAAGTTGCGGAAGCTCTTCATGTAGTTCTAATTGTTCTGGGAAAGTTAATTCTAGTAATAAAAGCTATAATGTTACAGCTAATGGAAAAACTGATTCATCATCAGGAAAAACTAACTAATTAATTTTGTGCAAATATAATATATGAGAAGATGGTATTTATTTAATACTGATATATTATATTTGTTTTTCTTAATAAGGAGACTAAGTGTGAAAAAAATCAAAAAATTTATTTATACTGAAATTAAATTAATAAAATTAAGCATAAAAACATGTCCAATTATAAGCATAATTAATTTAAATTTAAAATTTTTAATTCATTTATTGCCTATTTTATCATTAAAAATATATGAGATATTAATTAATTATTTATCATTGTATGATAGTGATTTGACAAATAATAATATCATTTCAATATTTATTATTGCCTTATTATATCTAATTACGGATTTAATTATATTGATTTTTACAGAAATATACGCTTATAACGCAATGCATATTGAGAGAAAAATGAATTATATGTTAGATGTGCAGATTATGAATAAATTGTCTAATGTTGAAGTTAATTTTTTGGAAAACCCAGATAATGTTGATTCATTTAATGCAGCCAAGGAGAGTGAATATTTTCTTGCAAGAAATAATTCTTGGTTAATCGATACAATGGTAAGATTAGTCACTCTTATAATTAGTCTTATTGTTTTATTTGCTTATGATTATTTTTTATTTATAATTTATGTGATTTTAACAATTCCTGGAACAATAATTGCATTTAAGCAAGAAAAAGAAATGGATCAATTTTCAATAATTACTATACCTGAAAATAAAGAAAAAAATTACTATAAAAATCTATTAACAGTGCGTTGGTTTGCAAAGGAATTAAGATTATATAACTTATTTGATTATTTATTTAAAAAATATACAAATTTATGGGCTGCTATAAGAGAAAAAAGAAATAAAATATTTTATAGAGGTTTTTTGAAAAGTTTTATATCTATACTATTGCTATCATTAGGATATATATTGACAATTTCTTTTTTAACTATACAAGTATATAATAAAACTATAATGGTTGGAACTTTTATTTTATTGTTAGAACTTGTTATTTCTACTGGGCAACAGTTATCTACATTGGGGTTGGATATTATAACACAATATGAGATAGTTATTCCGCGAATAGAATTATTTATAAAATTTTTAAATTTTAAAGAAGTTAATAACAAAGGTAAAAAAATAGATGCAGGTGTATTTGAAATTGAGTTTCAACATGTATATTTTAAATATCCTAATTCAACAAATTATGTATTGAATGATTTATCTTTTAAGATAAATAATAAAGAGAAAGTAGCAATTGTTGGAGAAAATGGTGCTGGTAAAAGTACTATAATTAAATTATTATTAAGATATTACCAACCTGAAAAAGGACAAATTTTTATAAATGGAATTGATTTATCTGAAATAGAATTAAAAGATTTATATAAAAAGATAAGTGTTTGTTTTCAAGATGTTAGTAGGTATTCATTGTCATTACGTGCAAATATTTACATAGGTAATATAGAAAATAAAGAAAATAATGATGAAATATTAAAATGTATTAATTTATCTGGAGTAGAAGACATATTTAACGAGAGTGAAATGAAAAATTACGATGTGAGTTTGACACGTTTGTTCGATGAACAAGGAAAAGAATTATCAGGTGGAGAGTGGCAAAAAGTGGCACTTGCAAGATGCTTTTTTAGAAATTCAGAATTCTTAATTTTAGATGAGCCATCATCAGCACTTGATCCAATTGCTGAAGATAAAATTTTTAATGCATTTAAGAAAATATGTAATAAAAAAGGAGGAATATTAATTTCTCATAGATTGTCTATAATGAGTATAGTAGATAAAATTATAGTTTTAAATAATGGAAAGGTAGTGGAAGTTGGATGCCATGAAAAACTAATGGGTTTAAAAGGTTTGTATTATAAAATGTATATGATACAACTAAGTAAATATGAACCTATCCAAAAAAAAGGTGAGTGCAATGAGTAAAATTAAAAATATATTATTTAGTTTTAAAATTATATGGTTGGCATCAAAGAAACAATTTATCTATAAATTCTTAATTCTATTTATTGAAATTTTAACATCTTTATTTTCATTGATATTGTGGCGTGAATTAATAAAAATTTTATATGGTGCATATATATCTGAAATTAATAGTACAATAATCAATAAAACTATAATGGTAATATCTTTTTATTGTTTGGTATATATAATCAAAACATTTATAGGATGTTTTGATAGTTACGTATCATTTAGATATGAAGATAATATTAATTATTTTTTGGATACTACAATGGTTAAAAAAATTGCAAATATTGATATGGCTTTTTATGATTCAAGTAATTTAGCAGATGCGGTTAGTCACTCATGGGAATTATTGTGTTCTATTCAAAATATATTAGTAATATTATTTTCAACATTAAAGATAGTTTTACAAATGTTATTTACTTTAGTTCTTTTAGCAGAGTTAAATATTTTAATAATACCATTTATTCTAGCTTTTTCAATACCATATTCATTTTTTGATAAGTTAGTCAAAAAAAATGAATATAAATTTAAAAGAGAAAATATTAGTATTAAAAGAAAAATGGAATATTATAAAGAAGTTTACTTTGAGGGTAATATTCAAGAAATTAGATTATATGATTTGAATGAGTATTTTAAGAATTTATATTTAGATGACTATAATAAATATGAAAAAAATATTGTGAAAAAAAATAGAATAAATGTTGCAATAAAAATAATTGTGAATGGACTAATTTTTATTAGTAATTCTTTAATTTATTATTATATAATTAAGCAATTTATTGGTGGATTAATTGAATTATATGATTTAACATATTTTGTTTCAATTGTTATTCTATTTAGAACATATATAAATAGTTTTTTTAGTATAATTAATGATTTATCTATTAACTTAGATGAGATAAATGATGTCAAAGAATTTATTATGCTCAATCCTATTATAGAAAAAAGTGGCTTAAGAAAGATAACAGATATTGAATCAGTGGAGTTTAAAAATGTTTCATTTAAATATCCTAATAGTGAAGATTATGTTTTGAAAAACTGTTCATTTTTAATAAATACTAAATCTGTGATTGGCATAGTTGGTATTAATGGCGCTGGTAAAAGCACTATAGTAAAACTACTTTTGAGATTTTATGATGTACAAGAAGGGCAAATTTTGATAAATAATGTATCTATTGATGAATTTAAAATAGAATATTTAAGGAATTTGTTTTCAGTTTTATTTCAAGATTTTATCAAATATAGTTTTACTCTAAGAGAGAATATAGCTATATCAAATATAAAAGAGATTGATAATGACATCAAAATTATGGATATTTGTAATAAAAGTAATGTTATAGATATTATCGATTCTTGGGAAAAAGGAATTGATGAAAATTTGACGAAAAGATTTGATGCTAATGGAAAAGAATTATCAGGTGGAGAGTGGCAAAGAGTTGCAATAGCTCGAACTTTATTTAGAGACGGGAAAATGATTTTATTAGATGAACCATCAGCTGCACTTGATCCAATCGCAGAAGAAGAAATTTTTGATAAATTTAAAAAAATATCTTCTAATAAGATGACTATATTAATTTCACATAGATTAAGTAGTATATCTATTGCGGATAGAATTTTAGTTTTAGACAAAGGAAAAATTTGTGAAGATGGAACTCACAATGAATTGATGAATAAAAAAGGAAAGTATTATGAATTTTTTATTTTGCAGGCATCAAAATACAAAAAAAAGGGGATTAAATAATGAATATTAAAGGAGAAATAATTTCTACTCATAGGGATTGTTATGAAGTGTATATTGAAAACGACAATTTCATACATATGAAAAAAAATAAAAAAATAGAAGAGATGGTAGTTGGAGATTTTTGCGAGTTAGAAAAAAAGGGAGAATATTACTATGTCAAAAAAATATTACCAAGAAAAACAACCTTTTTCAGATTAGATCCAGATCCATCAGAAAAGAAAATACAACTATTAGCGGCTAATTTTAATTATATTTTTTGTGTAATGTCGCTAAATAATAATTTTAATTTGAAAAGATTGGAAAGATTAATAATATTAAGCTATAATACAGGAGCTATACCAATTGTTATACTTACAAAATCGGATTTAGTAAAATCAACTGAAGAATACATTATGGCTGTCAGAAAAATTGTCCCAGATGTTTCTATAATAACTTCTAGTATAATAACAGGTGAAGGACTTGAAAATATAAAAAAATTTTTAGTTTGTAATAATAAAATACTATTAGTAGGTTCATCAGGGGTAGGGAAATCATCACTAATAAATATGATTGTTGGAAAAGACATATTAAGAACAAGTCAAATACGAGAATGGGATGATAGAGGTAGGCATACGACGGTTTCTAGAAGAATGATAATATTGGAAAATGGCGCAAAAATAATTGACACACCTGGAATTAGGAGTTTCGGCATGATAAATATTGAAAACGCCATAAATCACTATTTTTATGATATAGTTAAATTAGTGGAACAATGTAAATTCAAAAATTGTACTCATAGATCTGAACCGGGATGTGCTGTAAGAAAAGCTCTAGAAAATGGAATTTTGTCTGAAGAACGTTTTGCTAATTATAAATTGCTATTAAAGGAAGCGAATTCTTTTAATAAAGAAAACAAAAAACATGTTAAGTACAATAGGAAAAATTTTAAGAAAAAAACAAAAAAAATGTTAAATGAATTAGAAACAGAATACTAATAGAACTATATCTTGGCTTGATTACACTTGAAATAATTTTTATAATTGTGCTTTACCTAATGCTAGTTAAAAAAATAATACTTAATTTTTAAGTCTAGAATTTGAAAACAGTGTAAATTGCTTTGTTTTTGATAGTAAAGTATTATTCTTAGATGAAATGAACGCAAAAATTGACGCGATCAGTGCGAAAAAAATAATTGAAGTTATTGACCAAGTATCAAAAGATAAAATGGTTTTATCCATCAATCACTATGGTGATTTATTACCTAATAGTGAAATATTAAATCTAGAAAATATAAGTTTATAAGATAGTAAAATAAATTAATAGCATTTTTTAAAAAATTGTAGTATAATAAAAAAATGGGAGTAGGGAAGTAATAAGGAGTACAATATGGCTAAATTTCCAACCCTAACAACTTCATTTATTATATTAGGCTTTATAGGCGTGTTTATCGCCGGTATTCTTGGAGCTAAACTAGGAAAACACTATCAAGCTTCAAATTCAAAAAGAGATGCTAATAAAATTCTACTAATCATCGAAATTATCTTAATTACAATTGAAGTATTTAAACAAATATTTATAACTATTAATGAAAAAACATATCAATGGGATTTATTTCCTTTTCAAATTTGTTCAATGATTGTTTACGTGATTCCTCTAATTCAACTAGTTAAGAGTGAAAAGATTAAACACTCATTAATTGGTTTTCTTTGTTTCTTTTGTATGACCGGAGGACTATTTTATTTTATAAAACCTACTGCTGCCTTAAATAGTGAATATATGATAATTTCCCTTCAAGGTTTTCTATGGCACTGGTTAATTATTTTTACTGGTATGTTCTTAATTTATAGTTATAGATTATTTGAAAAGTCCCAACTTACAATACTTGTTGGTGCCTCAATTGTATTTATTATAGTTTCATGCATTGCCTCAAGTATTGATTATTTGGTGTATTCAGTTAATCCTGACATACACATAAATTTCTTTTATATAAGTTATGGTGAAAAACCTTTTTATCCAGTTCTCAAAACAATATTTAAGAGTCAACACCCATACCCTATATACTTTATTTGTTTCTTAATATATTTTATTAGTGGAAGTAGTGTTATTTATGGTATTTGTCGTTTTATTTATGTGATCATAGATAAAAAAATACATCTTAAAAATATGGTAGAAAATCAAACTTAAATAAATAATAAAGAATAGCACCATTGGTGCTATTTACTATATAATGATAATCAAAAATAAATATAAAAAAACCAATAAAATGTGAACTTTAATTGTTTATTAATAAAGAGGTAGATATGACAAGGACAGATACAATAGAAATGAAGGAAATCATTAAACAATTAAAAAATAATAATTTAGATGCATTTGATGATTTCTATAATTTAACCAAAAATCAAGTATATATGGCCATTATGCCAATTCTAAAAAATAGACATAAAACGGAAGATATTATGCAAGAGACATATCTTCGTTTCTTAAATAACATAGGAAAATATAAAGAAAACACTAATGTTGTTGCCTTTATTGTTACTATTGCGCGAAATTTAGCCTTAAATCTATATAATAAGGAGAAGCGTGAAGTAAACTATGATTTCTCACAATATGAAGATACCTATATTAAAAGAGACTTAAATGATTCACCACTTTTAGCAATGGTTTATGAAGTATTAAGCGGTGATGAATTAGAAGTATTCATTCTGCATGTGATTGATGAGCTAAAACATAAAGAGATTGCGAAAATATTGAAAAAACCGCTTGGTACTGTTACCTGGCTTTATAATAAAGCTGTTAATAAATTAAAAGAAAGGATAGGTGAAAATAATGATTAAATATGATGAATTTGTTTCCAAACTAAAAAAAGAAACCAATGAAACCGAAATTGTAGACCTTACAAAGGAAATAAAAATGCGATATCGTAGTCATGAAACTAAGAAACCACACTTCAAAAGATTATCATATACTTTTATGGGAGCTTTTGTATTATTACTTATAATTTGTATAAGTGTATTTGTTGTAAAAGGTAAAGATACAACTAAACCACTTACTCCAAGTTATTACGTACCCCAAACAGTAAACGAGACTTATGCCTTTGAGCTCTTAGCTGCTGCTAATTTTCTTTTCTCAAGTGATACTACAACTACACAGCCTTTATCTTTCCTTGCGGTTTCAAAAGAAAACTTAAATGAAATTAGTAATAAGATTAATAAGCATTATTTAACTATTCAAAATTTATTAAATGGTGAAAAGATTAATTATTTCGTAACTAAATCAACTAAGGAAGGTTACACTGATCAAATGACAATTAACTCATTATATAGTGATTCATTCGACCTTCAATATACAATATATTTTAATAAAACATTAGTTGAAATAGATGGTGATGAGGAAATCTACAATTTAGATGGTATTATCGTAATTGATAATGAAGAATACCAAATTAAAGGTGAAACGGAAATTGAAGACGATGAAACAAGTACCAAAATAAAAGTTATAACAAGTCAAAATTCATACTTTATTATTGAACAAGAAGTAGAAGAAGATGAAAAAGAATTTGTATATAAAAAATATCAAAACAATAAGATTATCAAAGAATACGCTTTATCACATGAAATTGAAAATGATGAAGTAGAAGTTAAAATTGAAATTATGGAAAATGGTAAAGAAGAAGAAATTAAAGCTAAACTTGAAAATGGTAAAATAACCCTTAAAGTAGAGTTTGAAAATTATGAAGGTATGGTTGAAGTAACTGTAATAAAAGATGAAATTAACTATTATTTTGTTAACGAAAAAACAAATATTGTAATAAATATTATAAAAAATAAAAAAAATTTAAATTTTACCAATAAAAGCCTTAATTCATTTGTTTATTAAGTGAATGGAGGTAAAAAATATGAAAAAAATAATGTTAACACTAATCGCTGTTTTAGCCATTTGTGCTACTTTATCAGCATGTACTAAGAAAAAGGGAGACAATGTTATTGACCGCTTAGAAGGTCTACAAAATAACATGTCATATCAAGCGGTATCCTCAATTAAAATGTTAGAGATTAAAGAAGAGTTTAACCCAACAAAAAACTTATTAGGTGGTACTTTATTTAACCAAGAAACAGTATCAGAAAAAGAAGTAATTGAAAAATACTTAGCAATGATGGAAGAATTAATGGGTAATAATGGTGGTATCAATATTGTAAACCAAACTTCCGATAAACCTGAATACGAAAATATGATTGTGATTACCACTAAAAATTTACAAGATGATAATACTATATATTCCTTATATTATAATGAAACAATTGTTAATGAAATAGATGATGATGAAATTGAAGAAATCAAAATAATTACGGGTATTGCTTTAGTTAATGGTAAAGAATATGCCTTAGAAGGCAAAACCAAAATAGAAACGGAAAAAGACGAATCAGAAAAAGAATCATCCTTCAAAATCATTGAAGATAAAAATAACTATGTAATCATTGAAGAAGAATTTGAACAAGAACTTAACGAATCAGAACATGAATACAAGTATGTAGTAGTTAGCAATGGTAAAAAAGTAAGTGAATTAAAATTCGAACTAGAACAAGAAAATGGTGAATTATCGGTTGAAGTAAAAGAAATAACTAAAGATGCTAAAACATCATATAAGTTTAAAGTTATGGAAAATGGTAATAATAAATACATTAAAGTAGAAATTAAAAATGGCACAGAAACTACCAAGATTAAAGCTCGCATTATTTATGATACGGAAACTAATACCTATAAATACGATTATAAATATATTGAAGGTGAAAATAAATAAAGGTGTGAAAGCACCTTTTCTTTTCCTTATGTGATATAATTGTATGATAGAAAAGGTGAACAAAATGAAATATTTAATATATGTAAAAAACAAATTAAATGAGCTAATTGGGGTTTATGAACTAAATATAAATTCAAAATCTAAATATGAGAAAATACGTGGCGTAAAAGGTAAAGCATACACAAATGGTATTATTCCTAATCAAAACCTTGAATTATTATCAATTTTATATGATGATTTAGACCAAATAAATAGTAGTTTATTACAATATAAATGTTTAGGCAAATCAACTAATGAAGTTTATTATTTAGTTAAAGTAAATACTACCAATAAAAATCTTATTTTAACTAGTTTTACCAAACTTGAAACAAGTCATAAACTGTATAAAAAAACAACTAGAAAGTTTAAAAAATATCAAAAACAAATAAGCAAAGCTAAACGAGGTGCTTTAATTAATGCGATAAAAGCGCAAATTAAACTAAAAGACTATATTATCATAATTATTGAGATATTGTTATTTGCTTTTAGTATTTTAGTAGCAATGCTTAGATATCCAGTTAATAAAGGTATTAATAATTGCTTAGAATTATTAAGCTCAATGCGTCTTTTACTCCTTTCGATTTTCGTTATTTTATTACAATCAATTAGAAGCATAACCAAGAAAATTGCCAAAGGACTAGAGTTTAGAAAAGATTGTAATTTGTCAACCACTATTGACGGAGATAATCAAACTAGTATTATTGCTATGGTAACAAACAAAGATACCTTTAGTAAAAAATATGCAAATTATGATGTAATGTTATTTGGAAATAATGAAGCCTTTATATATTCTAATTATCAAAATCAAATATTAGATGAATGCTTAAATAATTTACCCGTTATAATGAGTAAATATAAAATAAGTCTTACTGATGATTCCCGTAAAGCTTTAGCCTATATTATATCGGATAAACTAGAAAATGACAAAACCATCTTTAATGGTAAATTATTAGGCATTAATTCAGACTTAAATTTTGATGCATTAAGCACAGTAGAAATAAAACAAGTAAGATATCATAATTATGTTGCGACTGACGAAATGATTTTCAAAAATATTTGTGTTCCTACAGAACCTAGTAAAATTGTCATTGGAACTAAACTTACGCTTAATCCGTTAACCAAAGGACTAAGAGATATTGAAAATAGTTATTTAACTAATCTTATCGGAATCAATGTAATTGTTGAATTACAATTAAATAATGAAAAATATTATATTGTTAATGTTCAAAGTATGTATAATGATGTTAATGGTAGTAGATTTGTGCCTTCCGCATCAGGTTCACTTGATTTAAGAGATTATGAAAAACTAAAAAATAAAAAACAAAAATCTTTTAAAGAACTTTTAAAGATAGGAATGCTTAGAGAATTAAGCGAAGAAAGTTATTTGTTTGTAAATGAAAATATGGTAATTAATGATTTAAATTTACCAGTTAAAAATTTCAAAATGCTTGGTTTTGCTAGACTTGTTAGTAAAGCTGGTAAACCTGACTTTTTTGGAAAATTAGAAGTTGAAATCAATAGCACTAATGATTTTACAAATATTCTTGAAAATTATGATAATTATCAAAATAAATATTTAGGAACGCACAATCATGAACTTGAAACTAATAGAATGATAATTATTTCAAGAAATGATTTATTTAATAATTGCTTAGATGAAGAAAATTTATCATTTCAACTTAAATATTTAATTTATTTATTAAAAAATGAAAAACATGATATATAAAACTAAGTTTTAATTATCGAGTTTTTATTAATCTTTTAATAAGAAAAAATTTAGTATAACAATAAAAAAAGGTGAACAATGAATAAAAAACTAACAGCAATCTTTTTTGCGATATTAGCAGCAATCTTATATGCTATTAATATTCCCTTTTCGAAACAACTACTTAATTATATTTCACCAAGCACTCTTGCTTCACTACTTTACTTAGGGGCAGGGATAGGAATTGGTATGGTCTTTTTATGTACTAAGAAAAAGACCAAAGAAGATGAAAAAATAACATCAAGCGATCTTCCTTATATTATAGGAATGATTTTATTAGATATTATTGCTTCAATACTATTAATGTTTGGGTTACAAATTAGTCCTTCAACAAGTGCATCCCTTTTAAATAACTTTGAAATTGTTTGTACCTCCATTATTGCATTAGTTATTTTTAAGGAAAAAATATCTTATAAATTATGGGTTGCAATTATCATAATTACTATAGCTAGTTTTGTGCTTGCCCTTGATGATGTAAAAACCTTTCATTTTTCAATTGGTTCCCTTTTAGTTTTACTTGCGACAATGTGCTGGGGATTTGAAAACAATTGTACTAAAAAGTTATCAACCAAAAATACTTACAACATTGTTTTTTTAAAAGGAATATTCTCAGGAATTGGCTCGTTAATTATTGCCATATGTCTTAGAGAAGGTTTTCCAAATTTCAAATATATTATTATGGCACTAATATTAGGATTTATTGCCTATGGATTAAGTATCTTTTTCTATATTAAAGCTCAAGGAATAATAGGAGCCTCTAGGACTAGTGCATACTATTCTATTGCCCCTTTTATTGGTGCTTTTTTATCCTTCGTTCTTTTAAGAGAACACCTTACATGGTTTTATTTTTTAGGACTAGTTTTAATGATTGTGGGAACTATTATTGTGGTTATAGATACTTTATCAATTAAAATACAATTATTTAATAAGGAGAAATTATGAGAAAATTAGAAGAAATGACATTACAAGAAAAAATTGGCCAACTAATAATTGTTGGTTTTCCAAGCCCATATTATGATGAAAGTTTAAAAACCCTTGTTGAAAAATATAAGTGTGGTAATGTAATAATGTTTGCTAGAAACTTTCAAAATGCAAATCAAATGAAAAAGTTATGTACTGATGTTCATAAAAATATTTATAAAGAAACAGGCCTTTATCCTTTTATTTCCATCGACCAAGAAGGAGGCCTTGTTACAAGATTGATGAAAGATGTAACATTTCCACCAAGTCAAATGACTTCATCAGCATCCGCTGTAAATAATGCTCCATATTTAGTTGGCAAAATGATTGGCCGCGATATGATAAGACTTGGGTTAAATCTTGACCTTGCTCCATGCTTAGAGATTAACCCTGACTTAGAAAATGAACTTACTAATGTTAGAAGCTATTCATCTAATCCTATTGATGCAGGTAAATATGCTCATGACTTTATTAAAGGATTAAAAGAAAATGGAGTACTTGGTTGTGCTAAACATTTTCCAGGAGCAGGTGATGATAAAGTTGACTCCCATCTTGAACTTCCAATCATTGATATTGATAAAGAGACAATGCATAAAACGGGGCTTGTCCCATTTAAAGAAAATTTAGATGTTGCGTGTATTATGACAACTCATACTTTATTTACCGTTTATGATACCGTCCCCGCAACGTTATCTAAAAATATTTTGAGTGGACTCTTACGCGGCGAACTTAATTATCAAGGCTTAATTATGTCAGATTGTATGGAGATGAAGGCGATTGCGGATCACTACGGAAGTGCAAAGGGGGCTTTAATGTCATTAAAAGCTGGTTGTGATTTTGTGCTAGTTTGTCATACTTTTGAAACCCAAGTTGAAGCTTTTGAAACAGTTTATCAAGCAGCCCTTAATAATGAATTAACAATTGAAGAAATAGATGAAAAAGTTGCAAGAATTATTAAGTTTAAGAAAATGATGTTACCATATCTTGAAAAGTATTTCTTTAATGATGATGAATACCAAGTATCAACTGAGAACAATGCTCTTGCAAGTACAATTGTTGATAAATCATTAACTAAAATATTAGGTAATGAGCCAACTTTAACTGTTAATTCATTAGTTTTAACCCCTAAAGCAAGTGTCAGCTCAATTGTAGAAGATGAATTTGATGACCGGAGTTTAAGTAGAACTTTACATAAAGAGTTTCCAAACATTAAGGTATATGAATTTTCAAATGATGATGAGAAAATTATGACCATAAGAAATGAAGTAACAAAGGCTAATAATATTATAATTTTTAGTTATGATGTTTCAAAAGATCAAAAGCAAAAAGAATTAATTAATGAAATCCTAAAAACTAATAAAGAATGTTTTGTTATTTCTTTAAAAGGCCCAATGGATCAAAAAGAGTTTCTTAATCTAAAAAACTATTTATGCTTATATGAATATACACCAAACTCAATTAAAGCAATTGTAAAATATTTAAAGAAAGAACTTAAACCAGAAGGTAAACTACCTTTATAGGAGGAAGTATGATAATTGATTCACATATTCATTTTTCTTTAAGAAATAAATACACTAGTGTACTTGAAGCTTTAGACTTAACTAATGTATCACGTGGCAATTTAGTTGCCCAAATTGATAAAAAAAGATCATCAGAAACGGTTGATTGCTTATATGCAAAATATAAATCACGTGGCAAACTTTACACATTTGCAAGTTTAGATCCCACTCTATATTATGATCATTCTACATTAGGAGAAAAACTCGTTGAGCATGTTAAAGAATTAATTAAATGTGGAATCGATGGAATGAAAATGATTGAAGGTAAACCAGAATACCGAAAAATGTTTCCTATTCCCAATTTTGATGAAGGATGCTTTGATGCTTATTTTGCTTTTATGGAACATCAACAAATGCCAATTATTTTTCACGTTAATGATCCAGAAGAATTTTGGAATTTAAAGAAAATTCCTGAATGGGCCCTTAAAGCTGGTTGGTATTATGATAAAAGTTTTGTTAACAATGAAGAACAATATAAGCAACTTGATAATGTGCTAAAAAAGCATCCTAAATTAAATATTATTTTTGCCCACTTTTACTTTTTATCAAATGATTTAAATCGTTTAAGTAAACTTTTTGATCGTTATCCAAATGTTAAAGTTGATATTGCTCCTGGCATTGAGCTATATGAAAACCTTTCTAAAAACATTGTTAATGCAAGAGAGTTTGTAATTAAATATCAAGACCGCATTGTTTATGGTACGGATATTTCAAGACTTGATACTGATAAAAATATAGAATATAACATCAAGGATACTTTAATTAGAGGTAAACTTTGTCAAGAATTTATTACTAAAGATAAAGTTTTTGTATCAGGTGATAAAGATTCACTTCTTGGAAAAGATGATTTGAATTTAAATGGTCTTAATTTAAATGAAGATATCGCAAATAAAATATTATGTGATAATTTTTTAAAACTAGTAGGAACACCTAAATCTGTAAATAAAGAAGAACTCTTAAAAGAACTTGCAAGAGAAAAAGAACGCACAAAATTTCTTGCAAACATCAATAATATAGAATATGATATTTCTATTTTAGAAGAAATTGAACAAGATTTATTGTCAAATTAAATTTTATGATGAGGGAAAACATGAAAAATAGTAAAAATTTATTTAATTTGTTTTTTGCAATGTTTAAAATTGGCTTATTCACTTTTGGCGGTGGTTATGCAATGATTGCTCTTTTAGAAAGTGAATTAGTTGAAAAAAAGAAATGGATTAAAAAAGAAGAATTTCTCGATATGATTGCAATATCTGAATCCACCCCTGGACCAATTGCGATAAATAGTGCAACCTATGTTGGTTATCTTGTCGGAAAATTTTGGGGTTCACTAATATCAACCATCGCCGTTACCCTTCCATCTTTTTTTATTATTTTTGTTATTTCGCTTTTTCTAAATAAATTTTTATCTTTAAAATATGTTAACTATGCATTTAAAGGAATTCAAGTTTGTGTTACCTTCTTGATACTTTCAGCGGGCTATAAAATGTTTAAAGAAATGGAAAAAACAATATTTAATATTATTATCTTTAGTTTAACTATTTTATGCGTAGTTTTATTTACCGTTTTTGGAGTTAACTTTTCATCTATTCTTTATATCATCATAAGTGCAATAGTTGGATTATTTAGTTATTTAATTAAAAAATTTTGTAAAAAAGGAGATACAAAAGATGATTTATCTTAAATTGTTTCTTACTTTTTTAGAAATTGGTGCTTTCTCATTTGGTGGTGGCTATGGGATGATAGCGGTGATAAAAGAAAATGTTGTAAAAAATGGTTGGTTAACTGAATCTGAATTTTTAAATTTTGTGGCAATATCCGAATCGACTCCCGGTCCGCTCGCGGTTAACATGGCAACATTTGTGGGGTCATCACAAGCAGGATTTTTGGGAGCATTACTTGCAACTATTGGTGTAATTTTACCAGCGTTTATAATAATTTTGTTAATTGTCATGACAATGAAAAATTTACTAAAACTAGCAGGGGTTAATGCGGCAATTACCGGAATTAGACCCGCAATTATAGGTCTTATCACCGCCACCGCAATAACAATGATTATGAGTACTATTTTTGGTTTTGTATCAATTACAAATACTAGCAAAACTGACTATAAAGGAATCATTATTTTTCTTATTTTAGGATTTATAACTTTCTATTTTGCAAAAATAAAAAAGCGTAGAGTTTCCCCAATTATCTTAATTTTACTATCAGCTGTTTTAGGTATTATTTTGTATTCATAAAAAACGTTTTCATATATTTTCGTATTGACAAAATAAAAAAAACAAGTATAATATATGTGTAGTTAGCAATAACTAACTAATTAACTGCTACAATCGCGTAGCTTTTAATTTCAATAGTAAGTTAGCATTTGCTAACCTTAGCTACAAATTGTAGCTTTTAAAAACCACTAATAGTTAGCAATAACTAACCAGAAAGGAAATATTATGCCACTATTTATTGCACCGCTTGATGCGGATTTAAGAATTGCAAAGATTCTAACCGACGAAAAAACAAAACGTCATTTATTAAATTTAGGGTTATGTGTAGGAACAACAATTAGAGTAGTATCTACGACACCAAAAGATGTAATCGTTAAAGTTTTAGAAACCACCCTTGCACTAAACAAAGAAACTGCTCTTAAAATCATTGTTGCTTAAAGAAAGGAATTAAAAAAATGGAAAAGTATTTAAATGAATTTGATTTAAACGAAAAGGGAAAAGTTAAAAAAATTGAAGCAGAGGGGAAAATTAAAAGAAGATTATTTGATATGGGAGTTACCCCTAATACTGAAATTATCTTAAAAAAACATGCACCTTTAGGGGACCCTATTGAGGTAACAATTAGAGGTTATGAGTTAACACTTCGTAAAGACGAAGCCAATAAAATCTTAATGGAGGTAACAAAATAATGAAATTTGCACTTGCGGGAAACCCCAACTGTGGTAAAACCACATTATTTAATTCATTAACTGGTGCCACTGCCCATGTTGGTAACTGGCCTGGTGTAACGGTTGACAAACGTGAAGGTGTTTATAAGAAATTAAGTGAAAAGGTTGAGATTGTTGACCTTCCTGGAATTTATTCATTAAGTCCTTATACACCCGAAGAAATTGTTTCAAGAAACTTTATTATTGATGAACATCCTGATTGCATTATAAATGTCATTGATGCCACAAACCTTGAAAGGAACTTATATTTAACAACTCAACTTTTGGAAATCGATGTCCCTATGGTTGTTGCGCTTAACATGATGGACGTTGTTAAACAAAGTGGAACCACAATCCTTGTAAATGAACTTGAAAAGAAATTAAATGTTTCTGTTGTTGAAATAAGTGCCTTAAAAGGTGATGGTATCAAACAATTAATGGAAGTTGCTTATCAAACTGCAAAAACTAAACGTGAAGGTATTACTGTTGTTGAAAATAAAGCTTTAATTGCTTTAATTAAAGAAACCGAAGCTAAGTTTAAAGGTAAAGTTGAAAGTCCATTATTTCATGCCACTAAGTTAATTGAAAACGATGAACTAGAAGTAAATAATCATACGGATATCTTAAATGAAGTAAATGAATTAAAGACTAAAGTTAATACTGAAGACTTTGATGGTGATTTTGAAGCTGTATTTGCGGACGAAAGATATAAATTCATTACTAAATATTTTGGCAAAATTGTTGTTAAAAAAGATAATAAAGAAGTTTTAAGTAAATCTGATAAAATTGATAAAGTGTTAACACATCATATTTGGAGTATTCCTATTTTCCTTGTAATAATGTTTTTAGTATTCCATATTGTCTTTTCATCTGATTTCTTAGGCTTATCTACTTTCTCAGGTGGTAAAGTTGAAATGTCTAATCCAACCGCAATAAATATTTTCTCAGGTATGGGTTATGAAGACTTAGTAAATGAAAGTGTTAGTGAATTTGTTAATGATGAAAACAATAAAAACATTCCATGGGTTGCAGAAATCTTAGCTAAAGCAGAAGATGAACAAGAAGATGCAATTGCTGAAGTTGTTAGTGATATTGTTCAAAATAAAACGACTTATGAAGACTATGATGTAAGCGAAGTTACAATGGCACTTCCTTCACCTGGTGTTTTCTTACAAAGCTGGATGGGATTTGCAACCGGATCATTAATTAGCTTATTTGAAAGCTTTATGCCTGAAGGTAAATGGTACACAGGACTTGTTGTAGATGGTTTACTTGCGGGTATTGATGCAATCTTTAGTTTTATTCCTCAAGTATTACTACTATTCTTATTTATTTCAATCCTTGAAGATTCAGGTTATATGGCTCGTGTTGCGTTCATTATGGATAGAGCATTTAGAAAATTTGGTCTATCTGGTAAATCATTCATTCCACTCCTTATGGGATTTGGTTGTAGTGTTCCCGCAATGATTGCCACAAAAACCCTAGAAGATGAAAAAGAAAGAGATTTAACCATTAGATTAACTCCATTCTTTAGTTGTGGTGCGAAAGCTCCAATTTGGACAATGCTTGCAGTGGTAGTTGGTGGTACTTTAGGTGATATCTTTGTCTTCTCAATTTATCTATTAGGTATCATTGTTGCAATTGTTGCTGCCATAATTATGAAATTATTTAGTAAGCATAAAGAAGTACCTCCATTCATTATGGAACTTCCTGCATATCATAGACCACAAGTTAAAAATTTACTTGCTCACCTTTGGGAAAAGTTTAAACACTTCCTATATAAAGCATCAACCATCATTACCGCATCAATTATCTTAATTTGGTTCTTATCAAATTATGGTTGGGCCTTCTGGCAAGGACCAGTTGAAGAGATTAGTGAAAGTATGCTTGCAAGTATCGGTCATGTTTTAAGTTATGTTTTCTACCCTCTTGGTTGGGCCCAAGGTGAATTTGGCTGGGCTTATAGTACCGCAACCGTTACAGGTTTAATTGCTAAAGAAGATGTCGTTACGACAATGGGACAACTAGGACTTGATGAGGCAGGTATGGCCGCAACAGGTATTTCTACAGCCGCAATCTATGCTTTTGCCGCATATAATCTATTTACACTTCCTTGTTTTGCAGCGGTTTCAACAGCGAAATCCGAAAGTAGTAAAAAAGGTTTCTGGGTAACACTTGCTTGGTGGTTAGGTTTATCATATGTTGTATCATTTATAATATATTGGTTTGGTACTTTAATTGAAGTATGCTGGCCTGCAGCTCTTGCTGTTGCTGTAGTAATAATTGCAGGTATTGTATTATGTGGTCTATATACTACTGGTAAAATAGGCAAAAAAAAGGTTGAAGCAAAATAAAAAATGAAAGGGGAAATTTTATGGAATGGTTTGAATACATAATAATTGTAGTTGCCGTTAGTTTAGTTTTACTACCTATAGCCTTAAAAATAATAAATAAAAAAAGAGGAAAATCATCATGTGCATCGGGCTGTTGTTGTTGTCCTCATCGCGAAGGCTGTTGTAGTTCAATTAATAAAATAGAACCTAAAAAATAGTGGATATAATAAATGGCTTACAGAATAATTCCTGTAAGCTATTTATTTTTTATTAATAAGGAAATTCCATTTTTGTGGTTGATACCAAAAAAAGTCTTG
>CAVJDT010000030.1:0-23355 GCA_963648435.1 Bacillota bacterium | reverse complement strand
TCTTTTAAAAGAAACATTAAGTGTTTGGGTTAGAGTGATAACTCTAACTTTGTTCTGGGGTTGATTATGGCATTAATACTAGTTATAATATTTGTGTAGAGGCCACTACCAAACATTAGTAAAGGAGAAGATTATGAATTTAGGAAATAATATTAAGAGTTTAAGAATTAATAAGAGAATGACTCAAGAGGAATTAGCTGAACTTCTAGGTACCACCTCAAAATCTATTTCAAGATGGGAACAAGGTTCAACTTATCCTGATATTACATTATTACCAATTATAGCTAATATTTTTGAACTAACTGTTGATGAACTATTAGGTGTAGAAACTATTAAACAAGATGAGTACATTGAAAATTTAAAGGAACAAGCTAATGAATATGCAAGAAAAAATGATTACGAAAGTGAATTTACTTTATGACAAGAGGCTTACAAGAAACTACCAAATAATGATGAAATAAAAATTTCTTTAATTGATATTATGAATACCATTAATATAATCAAAAATGAATTAAAATATTCAAATGAAATAATTAAACTTGCTGAAAGCATTTTGTCAAAATCAACAGATAATTTAATTAGACTTAACGCAACACAGTATCTAGCTCAGTTATATGCCCAAATGGATAACTATGAAAAGGCCGAGTATTATGCTAAACAATTACCAAATGATCTATTACTCACAAGAAATGTAATAAAAACTAGATATTTAAAAGATGATAAATTATTAATTTTTATCCAAATGAATATAAGTGATTTTATAAGTGAAATTATACGTGAATCAGAATTTGTTATTTATGATAATAGAGTGAAAACATCTGATGAATATAAAAAAGAATTTCTTGAAAGATTAATTAAGATTGAAGAACTATTTTTTGTAAAGGATGGAGATTATGGATATGATGCAGTACCAATAATATTTAATTACCTTAAATTAATGAAACTAGAAATTAAAACAACAAATAGTAAAGAACTCATTAAAAACTATCTAATAAATGTTACAAAAGCTGTAGATTACATTATTAATTTTAAACCACATATGATCAAAACTCCATTTATGAATAGAAGTGAATGTAAAGTAGTTTGTGGTTATTCATCAGTTTTAGAAAATTTAAAACAAAACATCTTAAAAGAATTAACTGATGATAAATTTAATCAATATAAAGATTTGAATGAATATATTAATCTTTTAAATATTATTAGAAAGACTATGTAAATAATAAAAACTCCCCTTACAAGTGTAAGTATTTCTTACTACTAAGGGGAGTTTTATTTTTCTTAATATTAGATAAGATATATTACTTTATGTTATGGAATATATGATTTTTGAATATGATGTAATAGGTTTAATTTTTATTACTTGACAAATAAAAAAATAAGAGTAAAATAATAGTTAACCCGGTTAAACAATAAGGAGAAAAACAATGTCGAATACAATCAAAAAAGCAGTTATACCCGTAGCAGGCAAAGGCACAAGGTTTTTACCAGTTACAAAAAGCGTATATAAAACAATGTTTCCTATTATTAATAAGCCAACCATTCAATATTTAGTAGAAGAATGTATTAATGCAAACATTGAAGAAATTATCATTGTAATTAGTGAATATCAAAAAGACATAATTGATTATTTTAATATGCATAGTGACTATTATAAAGATTTAACCAAGCCACAAAAAGAATTAGATGAACTAAAAAAAATAATTGAACAAGTAAAAATAACTTTTGTCATTCAACCAGAACCACGAGGTTTAGGTGATGCAATAATGTGCTGTAAAGAAAAAATAGGAAGTGATGACTTTGGCGTGCTTCTAGGTGATGACTTAGTAATGGAATCTAAGCCTTGTTATGGTATTGGTGATTTAATTAATCAATATAAAGAATGTCCCGCCTATTATGTTGGCGTAAAAGAAGTTAAACTTGAGGACTGTCATAAATATGGTATTGTTAAAGTTGATAAAGTTAGTCAAAAAATGAAGGTAACGGGAATGATTGAAAAACCATTAGAGAATCCTCCTTCAAGATATGCAGGGGTAGGTAGATATATATTAAGAAATAACGTATTTGATTATTTAAAACAAATTAAAGATGATCACATTCATGAAATAATGCTAACAGATGCTTTTACAGCCGCATGCAAAGTAGAAAATGTTTATGCTTATCAGTTTAATGGGACAAGATTTGATATTGGTGATCATGCAGGTTATGTTAAGGCAACAATTGCTTATGCCTTACAAGATAAAAATATAAAAGATGAAATTTATGAATATATAAAAAAGGAAATTGAAAATGCTAATAATTGATGAACTACTTAAAGGATTTACAAAGATAAAAAAAATATTTTCAAAAAATCTACAAACTACAATTACTCCCAGTGATTATTTATTATTATTAACAATTGAAGAAGAAGGAACCTTTGATGAAGGATATGGTCAAAAGATAATTAATTTATCTAAACTAGCAGAAAAACTAGAAATGTCAAAACCAGCTCTCACCAAAGAAACCAAAAGACTGGAAAAACTTGGATATATTAAAAAAACTACTTTATTGCATAATTTAAGAAATCGATATATTTTACTTACACCAAAAGGCTTAGAAAAGTTAGTGACAGAACATGATAACATTTACCGACTTCCAAGCCTTGTTCTTGATAAACTTGGAGAGGAAGAATCTAAAAAGTTTATTGATATGTTAAATAAAATAAATGAAATTATTATAGAATCAAATGAGAAAGGAAAAGACTTATGATTATTACAGTTGTTTCAGATGTATTAGGACAAGAAAATAATGGCACGACAATAACCGCGAAACGCCTAATTAAACATTTAAAAGAAAGAGGACATACAGTAAGAGTTGTATCAACACTTAAAACCGATGAAGAAGGATATTATACCCTACCAACAAGGTCATTTGGTCCTTTTAATGGTTATGTTGCGAAAAATGGAGTTGAACTTGCAAAACCAGTTGATGCTACTCTTTATGAAGCCATTAAAGGTTCAGATATAGTTCACATTATGTTACCATTTAAAACAGGTATAAGAGCAAGAAAAATTGCAAAAGAATTAAACATTCCAGTTACTAGTGCTTGCCACTGCCAAGCTGAAAATGTTACATCTCATCTTAAACTTCAAAATGTAAAATGGATAAATCGTTTTATTTATCGAAGATTTTATCGTAAATTTTATCACGATGTTCCATATGTACATTGTCCAAGTGAATTTATCGCAAGAACACTTAGAGAAAATGGTTATGACATGAATTTAAGAGTAATCTCCAATGGAGTTGAAGAAGGATACGTAAAAAAAGATGTTCAAAAATTAGAAGTTTTAAAAGATAAAATAACTTTACTAACAATTGGTAGATTGTCACGAGAAAAACGACATGATTTATTAATTGATGCGATTGCCCTTTCAAAATATAAAGATCAAATTCAATTAATTATTGCGGGGAGGGGTCCTTTAGAAAAAGCTACTATAAAAAGAGGTAGAAAACTTCCTAATAAACCGATTATTGGCTTTTATTCCCAACATGATTTAGTTGACATTATTAATAATGCAGATTTATATGTTCATCCTGCAGATATTGAAATTGAAGCTATTGCATGTCTTGAAGCTATCACATGTGGATTAGTTCCGGTTATATCCGATAGTACTCGCTCAGCTACTAACTCATTTGCTCTTGAAGAAACTAACTTATTTAAAGCCGGTGATCCCCAAAGTCTTGCAGAAAAAATTGATTATTGGATTGAACATCCTGAAGAAAAGCAAGAATTATCAAAACGTTATTTAGAATATAGTAAACAATTTGAAATCAATCATTGTATCACTTTAATGGAACAAATGTTTAAGGATGCTATTGAAAACTATGAAAAATAAAGAGCGCATAATTTACTATGAAGATGAACTAAATGATGATTTCTTTAATACTAAGACTAATTTAAACGTTACAATTGATGAAAATTATGAATATTTAATAAAAAATCCTATTCGTAAAGTTGTTAGTTTTATCTTATATTATTTTGTTGCGGCACCAGTACTATATATTGAAGGTAAAATTTTTAAAGGAATTAGAATAAGAGGAAAACACAAACTCAAAAAATTAAAGAAAACTGGTTATATAATGTATGCTAACCACACAAGTGGACGTGATGCCTTTTTAGGACATGTATTTTTGGCTCATCCTAAAAGAACATATATTATCGGTAATAAAGATGCAGTATCAATTTTCTTTGTGCGAAGACTAACTAAAGACTTAGGTGCTCTACCTACTCCTGATACACCAGGAGCATTAAAAAATCTTAATGGGGCAATCTCTAGGTTAATGAAAAAGAAAAAAGCTCTTATGATTTATCCTGAAGCTCATATATGGCCATACTATACAGATATAAGACCATTCCCTAGTACAAGTTTTCGATTCGCAGTTAGTAATAATGTGCCATGTATACCTGTGGTTGTTACCTACCAAAAACCAAGAGGAATTTACAAATTAAGAAAAAAACCTCAAATGGTTGTTTATGTTGGTGATCCAGTTTATCCTAATCCTAATATGTCAATAAAAGAAGCAGCGAATAATTTACGTGATGAAACATATAATTACTTGAAAGAAATGGCAAGCAATTATAGTAATATGGCATACTATCAATATATTAAAAAAGAAAAAGAATAAATTATAAAAAATAATAATAATTAAGCAATTATTGTGAAATTATTGTTATTTTTTTCTTGCTATAACATTGTTATTTTTTTCTTGCTATAACATTTGACTTTTTGGAAAAAAATGGTATAATAATGATTTAGAAAGTAAATAAGAAAGAGGTGAAAAAATGATTAAAACTCTTGCAAAAAGTATTAGAGAGTATAAGAAACCAACAATCTTAACCCCTATTATCGTTGCATTTGAAGTAATAATGGAATGTGCTATTCCTTTTATTGTTTCTAAGTTATTTGAAGAATTAAACAATAATTCAGAACTTAAGATTATTGCATTATATGGTATTATCTTGATCGCAATGGCTTTACTATCTCTTACTTGTGGAGCCTTAGCTGGTAAGTTTTGTGCAGATGCTTCATGTGGATTTGCTAAAAACTTAAGAAAGGATATGTTTAGAAAAATTCAAACTTACTCATTTGAAAATATTGACAAATTTCAAACATCATCACTAGTAACTAGACTTACGACCGATATTACAAATGTTCAATTTTCATTTATGATGTTAATAAGAACCGCAATCAGAAGCCCTTTTATGCTTATTTTCTCATTTACGATGGGATTTATTATGGGGGGAAAAACAGCATTAATTTATATACTTGTAATTCCAATTTTATTATTTGGATTAGTATTGATTGCCAAAAAGGCAATGCCGTTATTTAGAAAAGTATTTAAAAAATATGATAATTTAAATAATTCAATTCAAGAAAACATTAAAGGTATGAGAGTTGTAAAATCCTTTGTACGTGAAGACTTTGAAAAGCAAAAATTTGATGTCGCCGCAACCGATGTATGTCAAGACTTCACTAAAGCTGAACGTATTTTAGCGTGGAATCACCCCATTATGCAGTTTTGCCTTAATGCGGTTATGATTTTTATTCTTACAGCCGGCTCATACTTTATTGTAAAAAGTAAAGCGACTGAAGTTAACTACTATCAATTGTCGGCACTTCTTACATATGGCTTTCAAATTTTAATGAGTTTGATGATGTTATCAATGATTTATGTAATGTTAACAATGTCAGCTGAATCTGCAGTTCGTATTTGTGAAGTATTAAATGAAAAAAGTACTTTAACAAATCCTATAAATCCAGTAATGGAAGTAAAGGATGGTTCAATAGATTTTAAACATGTTGATTTCAAATATGGTAGTAGTAAAATGATTTTAAAAGATATTAATTTACATATTTCATCTGGTGAAACCATTGGTATAATTGGTGGTACTGGTAGTGCTAAAACAACCTTAATTCAATTAATATCAAGATTATATGATGTAACAGATGGTGAAGTCTGTGTTGGTGGTGTCAATGTTAAAGACTATGATTTAGATGTATTACGTAATGAAGTTTCAGTAGTTCTTCAAAAAAATGTTCTATTTAGTGGTACAATTAAAGATAATCTTCGCTGGGGTAAAAACGATGCAACCGAAGAAGAAATGATTCATGTTTGTAAACTTGCCCAAGCAGATGAATTTATAAGAAGCTTCCCAAATGGCTATGATACATATATTGAACAAGGAGGCAGTAACGTATCAGGTGGACAAAAGCAAAGATTATGTATTGCAAGGGCACTTTTAAAGAATCCAAAGATAATTATTTTTGATGATTCAACTAGTGCTGTTGATACTAAAACGGATGCTTTAATTAGAAAAGGTTTAAGTACGTATATTCCTAATACCACTAAAATTATTATTGCTCAACGTATTGCCAGTGTTGAAGAAGCTGATCGTATTATTGTTATGAATAATGGTATAATTGAAGGGATTGGTACTCATGATGAATTGATGGCAAATAATGAAATTTATCGTGAAGTATATGATTCTCAAAATAAGGTAGGTGATACAAATGAATAAAAGACCAAAAGGGGCATTAGGAAGAGTTTTAAAATCTTTATTTAAATGTTATCCAGTTTTATTACCAATTACTTTATTTTTTATTGCGATTAACGCAATAGTATCAGCTATTCCATCTTTGTTTATGCAACAAGTATTAGAGATATTGAAAAATACAATTGAAAAATCAGAAGAAACTAATATTTGGGACTGGCCAACTTTGGCAGATCAAATAGTACCAATTATTATAAAACTTGTTTGTTTCTATCTTGCTTCAATTATTGCGGGTATCATTTACAATCAATTACTTGCAATCATAACTCAAGGTTATTTAAAGAAAATGCGTGAAGAAATGTTTAATCACATGCAAACTTTACCAATTAAATACTTTGATACAAACAATCATGGTGACATTATGAGTTATTATACCAATGATATTGATACTTTAAGACAAATGGTTTCTCAAAGTATTCCTCAATTTATTATTTCTGGTATTATCATTATTTGTGTATTCTTTATTATGTTATACTTTAGTTTATGGTTAACATTAATTGTAATTGGTGGAGTAATTTTAATTATGTTTATCACTAAAGTTATTGGTGGTAAAAGCTCACAATATTTTATAGCTCAACAAGCTGCAATTGGTAAAACCGAAGGTTTCATCGAAGAAATGATGAATGGGCAAAAAGTAATAAAAGTATTTACGCATGAAGAAGAAGCATTAAAAGATTTTGATAAAGTTAATAATGATTTATATGAACAATCCAATAAGGCTAATTCTTATGCCAACATGTTAATGCCGATTTTAAATAATATTGGTAATATCTTATATGCGGCTCTTGCTTTTATTGGAGCGGTAATGGTGTATAATGGAGTAGTAAATGTAAGTTTATCAGGTAAGATTTTAGATATTACTATTATTCTTTCCTTCCTTAACATGACAAAACAATTTACAGGTAATATTAGTCAAATCTCAAATCAACTAAACTCAGTTATTATGGGTCTAGCTGGGGCAGGAAGAATTTTCAAATTACTTGATGAACCATCAGAAATAGATGAAGGTTATGTAACTTTGGTCAATGCTAAAGAAGTAGATGGTGAAATAGTTGAAGTTGAAGAACGTACAGGTATGTGGGCTTGGCGTCATCCTCATAATGATGGTAGTGTATCATATACTAAACTTGCTGGTGCGGTTCAAATGTTTAATGTAGACTTTGGATATGAAGAAAATAAATTGGTTTTGCATGATGTTACACTTTATGCTAATCCTGGTGAAAAAATAGCCTTTGTTGGAGCTACAGGTGCCGGTAAAACAACCATAACTAATTTGATTAATCGTTTCTATGATATTGCGGATGGAAAAATCAGATATGATGGCATCAATATTAATAAAATTAAAAAGGCTGATTTAAGACGTTCCCTTGGTATCGTTTTACAAGATACTAACTTGTTTACAGGTACAGTACTTGATAATATCCGATATGGTAAATTAGATGCAACAGATGAAGAATGCATTATGGCGGCTCGTCTTGCTGGTGCTGATGATTTTATTAATAAAATGGCAGATGGTTATAATACTTATCTAACCAATAATGGTACTAACTTATCACAGGGTCAACGTCAATTAATTGCAATTGCAAGAGCAGCTGTTGCCGATCCTCCAGTTATGATACTAGATGAAGCAACTTCATCAATTGATACAAGAACTGAAGCAATAGTTCAAAAAGGAATGGATGCTTTAATGAAAGGACGTACTGTTTTTGTGATAGCTCACCGTTTATCCACAATTCGTAATTCAAGTGTCATAATGGTACTTGATCATGGTAGAATTATTGAAAGAGGATCTCATCAAAAACTATTAGAAGAAAAAGGTGAGTATTATCAATTATATACAGGAGCCTTTGAATTAGAATAAAAAAATAAGCCTTATTTTGGATTTTTTGATTTAGTCCAATTATAAATAAGGCTTTTTTTCGGTATAAATACTAAAAAGTTGACTTTTTTTTCTAGTTGTTTTATAATAAGAATAAAGTATTTTAATTCACTTAGATATAAATCTAATGAATTAAAGTATGGATGGAGGGAATATGTTTAAGACAAATTTTAAAATTTATAATACGGTGGAATATTCATTTTATAGACATTTTATAATGATATTTTCTATTTCACTAATTATTTTAGCACTAATTTATGCTTCTTTATTAACAATTAGTTATAGTACTATTTTACTTATTATTGCATTAGTAAACTGTCTTATCTTTTTGTTTTTTGATTTATACTATATAGTTAAAATGATTATTTTATTAACATGTTATAATGATTTTATATATATGGAGATAGATACCGCCGATATGGCTATAACTCATCCTGATTCCACATACACAGCGATATGGGTATTTGTTGGAGATGATAGGTATACATCTGATAAAGTTATAAAACTTTATAAGTTTGCTCGTCTTGTTAAAAATGATATGATTAGAGTGGGAATTAATGATAAAAATCGAAAATGTATTATTTTTATTGATTAATATAAAAAAGAAAGATGTCATATGCATAGGCATCTTTTTTCTAATTAAAAAGTAAAAATAATGCAGGATTTAAGTTTTTTTCTAACTGGTATGATAAAATATTTTTACGAATAATATTGAGAGGGTTATTATGAATATCTTAAATCAAATCACACCAACTAGAAGTTTTAATTTAGCATACATAATTTTAGATAGTTTGTTTATCGTTACGTTATGTTTAATTTTATTTCTTAAAAAAAATAAATTAACATTAATATTTGCATTGTTTGGGGGAATTTTATATTTAGTAGTAGATTTTGGTATTTTCTATTTAGTTTTAAAGTCAAGAAGTATATATATAATTAAAGATGGTGATATGATTCTACAAAAAGAAGGAATGACCTTTTTAATCCTTACTTGGATGTCACTTAGTTATGGAATTACTAATTTTGCATTTATTTGGTTAGCTTTAAAAAAAGATAAATATTTTCTACATTACACGTTACTTATATTAGGGTGGTGGTTGATTGTGCCTACTCTTTCTAAAATGGGGGGAACTAGTAATATTATAACAACACGCACTACAAATGAATATCACTGGGTTATGGCATTAATATTAGTAATTGGATATGGAACTTTAATTATATATGATATGTTTAGTAAGAAAAAAGTCTATAATATATTACTACTTAATGTAATTGGTATTACAGTACAATTTGGTTGGGAATTAGCTTTACTAATTAATGGGATTAGACCTTGGAATGAAATGAGTGTAAAAACCTTAATTATTAATTCATTAATTGAAACTAACTTAGGAATGCCATATATTTATTTAATATATCTTACAATTACTAAATATTTTCAAGAGGATTTAAAGAAAAAAAAGGTTTGATTGTTACGTCAAACCTTTTTAGTTTATAGAAATCTTTTAAAAGTAGGAGTATATAAGTTGTAGATATTTTTTAAATGAAAAACTTGACCATATTAAATATAACAATAGATATAGTTTCTTATTTATAAAAACATCAAGGGTTTAAGTTAAATCTGTTCTAGTTGCACAATTAGTAAATCTAAACCAATTGAACGATCAATTTGTCCGGATTTAATTTTATAATCTAAATCAGCCATTTTTTTAATGTAATTTTCTAAATCATTAATTTTGAAACTCTTAGCGTTTTTAACCATATAAAAGGCCCTACCAGGACTTACATTAAAGAATTTTGCAATATCATTTTGTGAATGTCCCACTTTCAATAATTTATTAATAGTTAACATTTCAATAAAACTATTATTAATCATTGAAAGAATTCCCATAACATCTTTGGTGTTAGCAATTAATTGTTGATAAATCGTTGTCACCACAATATGATTATGATCAACAATAGCCTTAATAAGATTAAATACTTCATTAGATAAGTCTTTAGTAACTACATTCTTAACATCATCGGCACTAACAGTGCCACCTTTACCAACATAAGTGGAAAGCTTATCAATTTCTTGTTCCATTCTTATTTGGTTATTATTAAGATAATTCATAAAAACATTAAGAGCTTCCTCTTTAATTTCAATTCCATTACTTGCAAAACTTCTAATTACCCAACCCTTCAATTCAATTTCTTGTGATTCATCATAATTAATGATTAAAGCGACATTTTTTAATACTTTATAAATCTCATTAGATTGATTAATTTTAATGTTTGCTGCGTCAATCATTAATACCGTTGTTTCACTAGGGTTTTTAAGGTATTTTATGAAAGCTTTGACATCTAGAGGAATATCTTCCTTACTTTTAGTAAGAAAAGTTGGATTACGTAAAATTATTACTTTTAAATCTTCAAGTAGAGGAAAGGTAATAGCATCATTAATAACTGTTGTAAGCGGTGTTGTTTCCATATCATATTTTATAACAGTATATTCTTGCTTATTATAACTTTGAAGAATACGTTTAATTCTATTTTTAATAAAAACTTCAGAAGTCCCCGTAAATAAATATATGAGATCATCATCTTTAGTAAGAGCCATAAGTTATCCTCCTTGTATTTATTAGTATTATATCATTAATCTAAAAAAAAATAATGTTTAATGCAAAAAAAATAATAAAATAATAAAGTTTGGCTAAAATAAAAAAGAGGTGATGCTAATGATTAAACAAAATTTAAGAGACTTTCAAAAATGGAATGTACGAACTGACCTAGCTTATGATGAGGCGATAAATCATCAAACCGATTTACTAGACCTTCTACAAAGCAATGAAAAATTATATGATATTCCCGTTTATAAAAGTGTGATAGGTCCAAATGCTTCGAAAATAATGAATAAAAAGGTAGGAACTTATTATACAATAGATTTAGAAAATATTGATTTTCATGACTTGACTATTTGTGAAAAGATAGAAAAAGCTGTTGGCAATATTATTAAAAGATTTATTGTTCAAAAAAACTTGACAAGGAAAAAGTGTTTACTAGTTGGACTTGGTAATATTAATGTAACCCCTGATGCTCTTGGTCCATATGTTATGGATAATGTAATTGTTACAAGACATTTGTTTAAAATGAATAGTGTCAGTGAAGGCTTTAGTGAAGTTAGTGCAATTTCACCTGGGGTAATGGGAACTACAGGAATTGAAACGTTTGATATAATTAAAGCAGTCAAAGAAAAAATAGATGTAGATTATATAATTGTTGTTGATGCTCTTGCTTCAAATTCGACAAAAAGAGTAAATAGAACTATCCAGATAACAGATACTGGTATAAGCCCTGGGTCTGGAGTCGGTAATAAGCGTAAAGAACTAAGTGAAGTAACAGTGGGGATACCAGTTGTTGCGGTGGGGGTCCCAACAGTAGTTGATGCGGTAACAATAACAAACGATACGATAAATTATGTAATTAACTACTTGCTTCAAGAAGGTACTAATAATGATGCTAAAGAATTATTAATGGGTCAAATAGGATTACTTAATGAGGATGAAAAACATGCATTAATGTATGATATATTATCACCTACTGGCTATAACTTAATGGTAACACCGAAAGAAGTGGATGAAGATATTGAAGACTTGTCCAAGATAATCGCAAGTGGAATAAATTTTGCGGTTCACTATGGGGTGCTAGAAGGAAAAACGGAATAGTATGAAAAAAGTAGTAGTCATATTCTTAATTTTAGTTTTTTTTCTAATAGGTATTAATATTGGCGGAAGTTATCATAATTATAGTAAAATGTTTGAAGATGCTAAAAATGAATTTGAAGAAGAAATAACATTACCAGATAATAATTATGAACCAAAAACATTAAAGCCTAAAGAAGGTTTAATAAATAAAGTTGCAAACGGAATTGATGGATTAATCGAAAAGTTTACAAATAAATTAAGATAGCACCATTTGGTGCTATTTAAAATGGAAAGAATGAATTTATTACGTATTATATAAGTGTAGTGATATTTAATAACTGTATGCTTGCAATTTTCTCGTTTTTATGATATAATTTTACTAAATAAAAACAAGGTGGGATGAAAATGAATTTACCTAATAGACTAACAATTTTTAGAATATTGTTAATCCCCGTGATTATGATAGTATATGGAATTAAAGCATGGCATACGCCAATGTTTGAAGGAATTGACGCTTTAACAATATCTAATTTTATAATTTTAATTTTAATATTTATTGGTTCGATAACTGATTTTCTTGATGGAAAAATTGCAAGAAAATATAATTTAGTTACAAATTTTGGAAAGTTCTTAGATCCTATTGCTGACAAATTACTTGTTGTGACAGGATTTGTTATTTTAATGGACCAAGCAAAAACGTATGGTAATAACTTATTTAGTTGGTGGATGCTTGCAATAATTTTGGCAAGAGAGTTTATTATTTCGGGTATGCGTTTAATCGCTGTAGAAAATAATAAGGTTATCGCCGCAAGCATGTGGGGTAAAATTAAAACAACAATTCAATTTATAACGCTAATATATTTATTTTTGGGAATTGCCCATTCATCAAAACAAAGTGGGTATGTACTTTATGATACAATTGGTTTAATCCTTATATATGCGACCCTTGTGGCGACAGTCTTTAGTGGTTGGGATTATTTATCTAAAAATAAAGATGTATTATCAGAAAATGTTAATAATAAGAAAAAGAATTCTAAGAAGAATTAGAAAGGAAAAGTAAATGGCAGAAGCAAAAGTAAAACAATTAAATATGGATGACATTGAACCATCAAAAGATCCAGCCAAAGAGAAGGCCCTTGCAGAAGCATTTAAGACTATTGAAAAGAATTACGGAAAAGGTTCAATTATGAAACTTGGCGATCGTGCTCAAGAAAAACTTGAAGTAATTTCAACTGGCTCAATAGCTTTAGACGCAGCCCTTGGTGTTGGTGGTTATCCTAAAGGAAGAATAATTGAAATTTACGGTCCGGAATCTAGCGGTAAAACAACATTTGCGCTACATGCAATAGCTGAGGCCCAAAAGAAAGGTGGTTACGCTGCCTTCATCGATGCTGAACATGCTCTTGATCCTGTTTATGCAAAAGCCCTTGGTGTAGATATTGATAATTTAATTTTGTCTCAACCTGATGATGGTGAACAAGCATTAGAAATAGTTGAAGCATTAATTAGAAGTAATGCAATCGATATTATTGTAGTTGACTCAGTTGCTGCTCTTGTCCCTAAAGCAGAAATAGAAGGTGATATGGGGGCTAGTCATGTTGGTTTACAAGCAAGATTAATGAGTCAAGCGATGCGTAAACTTGCGGGTGCTATTGCCAAATCAAAAGCTGTCGCAATCTTTATCAATCAAATTCGTGAAAAAGTTGGAGTTTTATTTGGTAGTCCTGAAACAACCTCAGGTGGTCGTGCTTTAAAATTCTACGCAACAATTCGTTTAGATATCAGAAGAGTTGATCAAATTAAAGTTGGAACTGAACCAATTGGAAATACAACTAGAATTAAAGTTGTAAAGAACAAAGTAGCACCTCCATTTAGAACAGCTGATGTTGATTTAATTTATGGTAAAGGAATTTCTCATGAAGGTGAACTTCTAGATTTAGCAGTTAATGCTGATATTGTTGAAAAAAGTGGAGCTTGGTTTTCATATAATGGCGAACGTTTAGGCCAAGGTCGTGAAAATGTCAAAGAACTTTTGAAACAAAACCCTGAATTATGTAAAGAAATTGAAACAAAAGTAAGAGAAAAACTTTTTTCATAGTTGAATATGGTCCGCTCATATGACCTTAAACTTATGAGAGAGGAAAGGAAACGACATAGAAAACTGAGTACCGTAAATTTTGGCGATTAGGTATCGTTATTCCAGCGCCTATAACAATGAAAGGAAGAATGCACCATGAGTAAAGTAGTAATATTTAACCATCCCCTAATTAATCACAAACTATCAAGAATGAGAGAAAAAGAAACTAACACTAAGGATTTCCGTGAAGCTTTAAATGAAATTTCAGCACTTATGGCATATGAAGTAACAAGAGATTTGCCAGTTAGGGAAACTAAAATTCATACACCAATTGCTGAAGCAGTAGGATATGAATTATCTTCAGAAATTGTCATTGTCCCAATCTTAAGAGCAGGACTTGGCATGGTTGATGGAATTCATAATTTACTTCCAACTGCCAAAATAGGTCATATTGGATTATTTAGAAATGAAGAAACATTAAAACCAGAATTATATTATGCTAAGTTTCCTCCAACTCTTCAAGATGGTATTGTCTTTTTAGTAGATCCAATGCTTGCAACTGGTGGAAGTGCAGTTGAGGCTATTAATATTCTAAAAACTAAGGGTGCAAAAAAAATAGTATATATTGGCTTAGTTGGTGTAGATAAAGGAATCGAAAATATTAAAAAGCATCATCCTGATGTTGATATATACCTTGCGGCGAAAGATGAAAAACTAAATGAGAAAGGTTACATCGTTCCTGGTCTTGGTGACTGTGGTGATAGAATCTTTGGAACTAAATAAAAAATAAGCAAATAATAAAAAGGAATCATCCCAAATTATTATTTGCTTTTTCTATTAATGTGTCAACAACATCTAAATAGTTGATGCGTGGATTAAAGCCTAATTTTAATTGATAAGCATATTCTTTAAAATACTCATAAGGAATGCTTTTACGCCCACCATTTAAAGATTCATTATATAAACAAATAAGATTAGTTGTTGGTAGTAAAAATACTTCACGATAAATGCTAAATTCAATTATTAAAAAAGAAATACCTCCCATTTTTTGTACAGTTTCCAAGTGCTTAATTTGATGTTCATAAATGTGATTAAAAGGAAAAGAATTAGAGTGACAACTTTTAGCTTCAAAATCAATATATTTTCCTTTATAAATTCCATTATAGTCGGTTGTAGATGGCATCCTATAATAGGCTTCAGTTATTTTAGCTTTATTACGAGATGGGTATTCAACTTTAACAATTTGGATAGGAGTTGGTTTTTTATAAATACTAGCTATATTTTTCAATAAATAGTATTGATTACTTTCGTTAATTAAATCTTCAAAATCAACACCTAAATGTGATTTTTTAGCATTCTTTTTTTTAGGTTTAGTTTCCACTATAGTAGTTTTTGTCATTCCATTTGGATATTTTATCATTATTTATCACCTTAAACATTATATCATAAATGATACTAAGAAAACAATGAGAATGAAATAAAAAAAATATAAATAGGAAAACGTTTGACTTTTTTGATAAAATAAGTTATAATAGATAGGTATGGATTATAATGCTTGCTTGGAAGCTATATATATAATTTAAATACAATTTAATATTTGAAAGGAGAATAAAAACATGCCAATATGGTTAGGTATTCTCCTCATCGTTGTTGCGTTACTTGCCGGTGCAGCAGGTGCGTATTTTTATGCCCTTAACAAAGGTAAGAATATAATAGAAGCAAAATATGAAAAACTAGGCAAAGAAGCTAAAAAGATTATTTCTGATGCTGAAGAAACTGCGACTAAACGTCAAAATGAATTAATCAATGAAGCTAAAAAAGAAATTCAAGGTCTACGTGAATCACATAATGCAGAAGTTAGAGAAAAGAAACAACAACTTCAAGAAGAAGCAAATAAATTAGAACGTCGTGAAACAAGTTTAGACAATCGTTCTGATAATTTGGATAAACGTGAAGCTAGTTTAATTACAAAAGAAAATAAATTAGAAAATCGTATTGCTGAAGTTGAAAAACGTAACAGTAGAATAGAGGAGTTAATTGAAGAACAAGAAAAGAAATTGATGGAAATTGCTGGTTTAAGTCTTGATGAAGCAAGAGAAATTGTGTTTAATAGACTTAAAGAAGATATGGCTATGGAAATGGCTATATATGTAAAGGATGAAACGGAAAAAGCTAAGTATGAAAGTATCAACAAATCACAAGTTATTCTTGCTAATGCTATTCAACAATATGCTAATGAAACTGTCCAAGAAAAAACAGTATCGGTAGTTTCACTTCCAAATGATGAAATGAAAGGTCGTATTATTGGTCGTGAAGGCCGTAATATTCGAGCAATCGAAGCTGTAACTGGTGTTGACCTAATAATTGATGATACACCAGATTCAGTAGTTATTTCTTGCTTTGACCCTGTACGTAGGGAAATTGCCAGAAGAACCCTTGAAATCTTAGTATCAGATGGTCGAATTCAACCACCAAGAATAGAAGAAGTATTTAGTAAGTGTACTAAAGAACTTGAAAATGAAATGCGTGAAGAAGGAGAAAAAGCCGTATTTGAAATTGGTATTGGTAAAATTCATCCTGAACTTGTTAAATTAATTGGACGCCTTCATTTTAGAACAAGTTATGGTCAAAATGCTTTACAACATTCAAAAGAAGTCGCCTTCCTTGCGGGTAAACTTGCCGCAGAAATTGGCGAAGACGAAACTTTAGCCCGTCGTGCTGGTTTACTACATGATATTGGTAAAGCAACTGACCATGAAACAGAAGGTAGTCACGTTGAAATTGGTGTTGAAATTGCTACTAAGTTTAGAGAAAATCCAACTGTTATTGACGCAATCGCATCACATCATGGTGATAAGGAAGCCCAAACAGTTATTGCTCATCTTGTTGCGGCAGCAGATACACTATCGGCAGCTCGTCCAGGGGCACGCAGTGAATCACTTGATAATTATATTAAGAGATTACAACAATTAGAGGAATTAACAAATGAATTTAAAGGCGTTGATAAAACATATGCCCTTCAAGCAGGTCGTGAAGTTCGTATTATTGTTAAGCCTGAAGAAATCACCGATGCTGAAGCTTGTATGCTAGCACGTGAAATCAAAAATAAGATTGAAACAACTATGAATTATCCAGGTAATATTAAAGTAGTTGTTATAAGAGAAGTTCGAGTTCAAGAAACAGCTCGTTAGAAAGATTAAAAAAATGAAAATTTTAATGATTGGTGATGTATATGGAGCGATGGGTCGTAGTATTCTAGATACTAAACTACCAGAATTAAGAATGCAAAAAGGAATTAATTTTGTTATAGTTAATGCTGAAAATATTGCCCATGGTTCAGGAATTACAGCAACTTATTATAAACAATTATTAGACAAAAATGTGAATGTCGTAACGCTAGGCAACCATGCCTTTAGAAATAATGATATTCATAACTTTATTCAAGATGCGAATTTGTTAATAAGACCACTTAATCTTCCCAAAGGTAATCCCGGAAAAGGATATATAACAGTTAGGTACAATAATATAACCATTACGGTTTTCCAAGTATTAGGCCGTACATTTATGGCAGGACCAATTGATTGTCCTTTCCGAGCTACTGAGGAATTATTAAATAATGTCAAAAGTGATATCTACATTTGTGATTTTCATGGTGAAACAACTAGTGAAAAAATAGCCTATGGATTATATTTTGATGGAAAAGTTAATATAATCGCTGGCACTCACACTCATGTTCAAACCAATGATGCCCACGTTTTAAATAATGGAACAATGTATATTACTGATCTTGGAATGACAGGTGCCCGTGATGGGGTAATTGGTGTTGATCCAGTAATGATTCAATCTAAATTTATTACCGGTCTTCCATGTCGGCACATTCCCATGGATAAAGGGAAAAAACAATTATGTGGTTTAATTATAGAAATAAATGAAGTAACGCATAAAGTGACAAATTTCGAGGTAGTTAATATGATACAATAGTAAATGTAAGTCATTAAATCCTTTCTTTATGAATAGAATTAGATGAATACAAATTTACTAGGAGGTATTATATTATGGATGTATTAAAAGTTTCATCAAAATCAAAACCAAACTCAGTTGCTGGTGCGTTAGCCAATGCTTTTCGCGAAAGACAAACTGTTGAAATGCAAGCAGTAGGTGCTGGATCTTTAAACCAAGCAATTAAAGCAATCGCAATCGCAAGAGGTTATGTTGCTCCAACAGGAAAGGATTTGGTATGTGTCCCTGCATTTAGTGACATTATGATTGATGGTGAAGAACGTACCGCAATTAAAATAATTGTAGAATCTCGTAAATAAGTTGGCGTTTGCCAACTTTTTGAATGGAAGGAGGTGTCAATGTGAATTTACCAACATTAATGACATCAAGATTAATTATTAGACCAATATCTGTACTCGATGCTGATGATATGTATGAATATGCACGTACACCTTATGTTGGCCCCCAAGCTGGTTGGGAACCACACACATCGATTGATCAAACCATTGCGATAATTAGAAATATGCAAATGATTAAATCACCATATGAACTAGGAAATTGGGCTATTGTTTACCGTGATAATGGAAAAATGATTGGAACAATTGAATTATACAATCATATACCTAATTTTAAAGCTGAACTTGGCTATGCCTTAAATCCAGCATACTGGGGACAAGGTATAATTCCTGAAGCCGCATTTGAAGTTTTGAATTATGGGTTTGAATATTTACATTTAAAAAGAATAGAAGTAGGAGTATTTGTTGATAATTACCAATCACAAAGGGTATGTGAAAAGCTAGGATTCATCAAAGAAGGTGTAGCTAGAAATGGTTATCTTCGCTATGATGGAAAAATATTTGATAAAATTCAATATGGAATAACAAATCAAGAATTTTTTGAAAAATTCGGAAGGTAGTAAATATGAAGAAAAAAGTACAATACGTAAAATTAGTTGAACCATCAATTAAAGAAGCAAGAATGCGAAGAAATGAAACAATAGATATTCATCACTTTCTAATGAATCCTAAATATTTAAATTTAGGGGTTGGTAAAAAATATTTACTTAAAACCTATGGATGTCAAGGTAACCTTGCAGATAGTGAAAAGATTGCAGGTATGCTTGAAATGATGGGATTTGAAGAAACAAATAATGAACTTGAAGCAACCCTTGTTTTATTTAATACTTGTGCCATTAGAGAAAACGCTGAAGAAAGAGTATTTGGAGAATTAGGAAGACTTCAAAAATATAAAAAGCAAAACCCAGATATGTTAATTGGTATTTGTGGATGCATGCCTCAAGAAGAAAAAATAATAACAGCCTTAAAGGAAAAATTTCCACAAGTTGATATTGTCTTTGGTACTCATAATATTTCATCACTTCCTGAATATTTATATGATAGAATGATTGATTCAAAAAAATCAATTGAAGTACTATCAATTGAAGGCGATATATATGAAGACTTACCAGTTAAAAGAGATCACCCTAAAAAAGCTTGGGTAAACATTATGTATGGATGTGATGAATTTTGTACATATTGTATCGTGCCATATACAAGAGGAAAAGAAAGATCAAGAAGACCAGAAGCAATCATTGAAGAAGTAAAGCAATTAGCTAAAGATGGATACATTGAAGTAACTTTACTTGGTCAAAATGTAAATGCTTATGGAAAAGATTTTAAAGATTTAAATTACACTTTTGCTAATCTTTTAGAAGACCTTCATAAAACGGATATTAAACGAATTCGTTATACAACTTCTCATCCAAGAGATTTAGATGATGCGACAATCGATGCGATGGCTCTTGGTGGTAATATTATGCCTCATCTACACTTACCTGTTCAATCTGGTAGCGATACAGTTCTTAAGAAAATGAATCGCAAATATACCAAAGAAGAATATATGGATAAGATTAATAAATTAAAATCAAAAATTCCAAATATTAGTCTTACAACCGATATTATTGTTGCCTTTCCTGGTGAAACCGAAGAAGACTTCCAAAAAACAATTGAACTTGTTAAAGAAGTAGGATATGCAGGAGCTTATACATTTATATATTCTCCACGTGAGGGAACCCCTGCTTCAAAGTATCCTAACTCCTTAACCGAAGAAGAAAAACACCAAAGATTAGAAACTTTAAATGAAGTAGTAAATGAATATGCATTAAAGGCTCATAAAGAATATGAAAATAAAGTTGTTGAAGTTTTGGTTGAAGGACCAAGCAAGAACAATGATAAAATTCTTACCGGTTATACTCCTCAAAATATGCTAGTAAACTTTGAAGGAACTAATATAAAAGTAGGAGACATTGTTAAGGTAAAAATAAATAAAGCATATTCATGGCATTTGTTTGGTGAATTATTAAAATAAAAAGTGAGTATATCAATTTTAATATTGGTATACTTTTCATATTACTTGCATATAATTAAATTATATGGTAATATTAATTGAGGTGATAGTATGACTTTAAAAAGATTTATTGTTTTGTTTGTATTAATCTTAGATGTAGCCGCATTTCCATTCGATTGTAATTGCTCATCAACTAAAGATAGTAAAAAAGTTATGATTGACATTGATTCTTTATATGATGAATATCCAACATACACTGATGAAAAAGGTAATCAAAAAGATGTTTTTAAATTAAGCAGATATAATGTTGTTTATATTAAAAGAGGTCAAATAAAACTTGATGAAACATTTGAATTATCAAAAACGGTACTTGATTATACTGATGTGACAGAAGAAAATCCTGAACCAATCTCTAAAACATATATAATTAGTGGATGGAAAAAACTAAGAAGTGCAAACCACGATGAAGAAAGTGACATAATTTCATTACCATATACATATGAAGATGGTGATTTTCTTCCATACTATATAGGCACTAGAAATGTCATTGTTTTAATACCTATCATCGAACAAGTAATGTAAAATAATAAATAGCCTGTTGGGGTTATTTATTTTTTTCTTTTGCATATATTATGAATGAGTAAGAAAAAATAGTCACGTCTAGTCTAAATAATGAATATATTATTATTGAGGAGGGATATAAATGAATGAAGTTCGCGAAATAGTCACCAGAGCCGTTGTTGCCAAAGGTAAAAAAATCTTTCGTGTTAATGAACGAATAAATCCAACTAATGATGCTTTTAGTATTTTAGGATGCTGGGTAATTAATCATAACTTTGAAGCAGAACTAAAAGAAAAGAAAGTAGATTTAAAAGGTAATTTTGAAGTAAATGTTTGGTATGCATATGATAACAATACCAAAACTGACATTGCAAGATCTACCATAAACTATGATGGCTGTATAAAGGTTAGAGAAATCATTTGTGATAATATTGGCGATAATTGCGATGTTATCGCAAGAGTATTACAACAACCAACCTGCACTAATGCGATAATAACGGATCAAGGAATTGAAATAGAAGTAGTATTTGAAGTATTAGTTGAAGTAATTGGCGAAACAAAGATGATGGTTACAGTCTTTAATTGCGTTGATAATTTAGAACCTGATGATGATTTTGAAAATGAAATAAATGAAGACTTTCTAAATGACACACCAACAAGTTAAGGAGGAAATCATGGTACAACATATAGTAAGAATGAATGAAACAATAGAAAAAATTGCACTAACTTACAATTTAAATATAAGTGAAATTAAAAATATTAATCAGCACATTAGAGATTGGGATAAACTAGTGGCGGGGACAAAATTAAATTTACCATCAATACCAGAAATAGTAAAAGATGATTTAAATGATGTTGAACCTTTTATTGAAGATTATTATCCTAAAATAACAAATTTAAGTGATCTTACTTCTAATGAGGAAAACATAGTTAAGGCTGATATTGAAAATAGTCTTAATGAATCGAAAGATAACAAAGAGATAGGTCAAAAACCTCAAGAAATAAAACAAACTAAAACAATGAAAGAAGTAAATTATCCAAAATCGTCAATTTTTTATAATGGATATTATCCTCCTTATCCACCGTATTATCCATACTATCCGCCATACAATTTAAGAAAACGAAAAACAACAATATAATAGTTAAGCGTAAGCATAATATTGCTTACGTTTTTACTTACTAGAAATAAATTTTATCTTGTAATAAAAATAAAATTATGGTATACTATAAGTAACAACATTAAGGGGAGGAAAGTAATGAGAATTTATATATTACTAAAAAGAATAATCAAAGAGTAATAAAAAATTATTTCTAGGAATAATTATTCTTATGGTTAACAATTAAACAGGTAAATATGAAATGAATAAAAAGGAGGAACAAAATGAAAAGATCATTAATAATTTTTATGGTACTTATTATTTGTAGTATAACTACTAGTTGTTATACTACAATAGAAAAAATACCAGTAGAAAAATATCAAAAACTAAGAGGTGAAGAACCATACACAGAAGGTGATGGAACAATTGATAATCCATATGTAATAGATACAAAAGGAAAACTAATCTATTTAGCTAATCAAACAAATGAAGATAAAGGCAATGAGTTATATTACGAATTACAGGCTGATATCGATTTAGAAGGAATAAACTGGAATCCAATTCATTATTTCAAAGGTTATTTTAATGGTAATGGTTATGAAATAAGTAATTTTGTCATCAAGAATAGATATCCAGACCATAAATATTATACTAATTACATAGGTCTATTTGAATTTAACGATGGCACCATAGAAAGATTAGGAGTAACAAATTTTGATATAGATATGTACTGGACGAGAAAAGGTATACATCCCACAATAGGAGGAATTGTAGGTACAAATTATAATGTTATTAAAGATTGCTATGTGATTGGAAGAATATCAATGGAATCTCTAGGAATTGTTGGTGCTGGTAACATTAATCCATCAATTTACGCTTTTGTTGGAGATATTGCAGGTACAAATTGCACATATTTTTCTGACATGAAAGCAGAAATTATAAATTGTTATTCAAATGTGGATGTAAATGATGCCATAATATCACATGGTTGGTATAATAAAATAGCTAATACAGAAGACGAGGCACATGACGATAGAGTGAAAAAGGGTAAAAATACTAATTGTGCAATTTATGGTTATGAGAAAAAAGAATATTATATTAATGAATTAGGTTGGAGTGAGAATATA
>CAVJDT010000029.1:0-23697 GCA_963648435.1 Bacillota bacterium | reverse complement strand
TCTTTTAAAAGAAACATTAAGTGTTTGGGTTAGAGTGATAACTCTAACTTTGTTCTATTAGGGTTTTGCTTTAATTTATGGCATCCCGGATGGGTAGTATTTTTATTTATACCAGTAGGTGAAACGATTTTAAATATGTTTACTAAAAAAGGAAAAGCCTTAATTATGAGCATAACAGTAGTTGTATGTTTTATAGTATTTATGGTACTTGGTTTAGGATGGAATTTATGGCATCCCGGATGGCTAATATTCATGCTACTTCCAATTGTAGGAGTAGTGGCAGACTAATGAAAAAATCACGTGACTTATTACTTTTAGGCAAAAAAATAATCTTTGATGAATCAGAAGTTTTATATGATTTTAGCACTAGTAAATTAACTAAACAAAATCAACAGTTAGAAGATTACTTTAAGATAAAAGCTGGTAAATGGTATTTAGATGGTGAATATTTAATTGGTGAAGAACCAAAAAACCAAGGTGGCATTATCTATACAAATATTCCGTTTGAAGGAAATATCCTTGTGACAGTAAATCTTAAAACGATGTTACCTTCAACCCGTGATGTTAATGCGGTATGGCATAGCAAGTGGGATGAAACAACTGATTATTTAGGTGATTCATATGTATGTGGTTTAAATGGTTGGTATGAAGGTAAAGCTGGACTTGAAAGATGTGGTGAAAATGGCTTTTATGCTAGTACTAGCTTATATAACTACAAACCTGGAGAACTTGTCAAAATGCAATTTGGCTCAATAAACAATCATATCTTTTTGTTTGTTGATGATAAATTAATCATGGAAATGCATGATCCAACCCCTCTAACAAATGGGTATGTTGGTATTTCTCCGTATTGTACCGTTTTAAAGGTTAAAAGCCTAGAAGTAAGAAAAATCAAATATATTGAAAGAACACAGAAATATGAACCTGAATTTAAATAAAATATAAAACTAGTTATCAATCACATGAGGTATACAATGTATACCTTTTTGTATGTATAGTTTTGCTCTTTAAAGTTTTTTGATTTTAAAAAAATATTAAAATATAGGTTATAAATATTGACAAAAAATGTTTAAAAGAGTATACTAATAATGTAATCGGAAATAATGTATATAAAGGTGATGAAAGTGTTAGTTGAACAATTAAAAACAAAATTTAATACTAATGAGCCGATATTTACAAATGAAATATTGGCAATGTTCAGTGAATATTCGCGTGCTTATGTATTTAGACTTATCAATAAAGCCGAACAAAAAGGTGAAATTATAAAATTTGATACGGGCGTTTACTATATTCCAACAAACAGCATTATTGGTACTTCAACAATTACAGCCGAAGATGTTGTTAAGAAAAAATATGTTGTCTACAAAGAAAATGTGTATGGAGTGTATAGTGGTTTGAATTTACAAAATATGTTTTCAGTTACAACTCAAATGCCAAATACAATAGAAATTGTAAGCAATAATGAGTCAATGAGATGTAGAAAAATAAAGATAGATGGAAGAACGATAATTCTTAGAAAATCTCGCTGCAAGATTGATAGATCCAACGCACCAGCTTATACAATTTTGCAGTTACTATCTGATATGGGAAATTCTAGCGATATGAATGATAGAACCAAAGAATCTATTACAAAGTATATGAAAGAAAACCTAGTTAGTAAGGAAGAACTAATATCTCTTGCAAAAGTCTTTCCTGCACAAACAACAAAAAACTTAATGTATAGTGGGGTATTAAATGTTATTACACAATGATAAAGAAAACTTCGATATAGTTATAAGAGTAGCAAGTAGATATTTTAATGTGTCTCAAGCAATAATTGAAAAGGATTATTATGTAACACTTGTTCTTCGTGAACTTGCCAAACAAGTTCCTAATTTATTGTTTAAAGGTGGCACATCACTTTCAAAATGTTATAAGATTATAGATAGATTTTCTGAAGATATTGATATTACATTAGATTGGGAACATCAATCACAAGGAAAAAGAAGAAATTTAAAATATACAATTGTAGAAATTTGTAATAATCTTGGTCTGAATTTATTAAATAAAGATGAAACGAGAAGCCGTAGAGACTATAATTGTTATGTAATAGACTATTGTGCAGGATACAGTTTGTCAGGTTTGAATCCACAACTTCTTGTTGAAACTGTGTTTATTGTGAAGGCGTTTCCAGATGAAGTAAAACAAGCATCATCTATGATATATGATTATCTAAAAGCAATTGGAAATTATGAAGCAATAGTTCAATATGAACTAGAACCATTTGATATTCGTGTACAAACACTAGAGAGGACTTTGGTTGATAAAGTTTTTGCTGTGTGCGATTATATGTTGGATAATAAAACAGAAAGACAATCAAGGCACATTTATGATCTATCACGTTTGCTTACCATGGTAAAATTGGACAGCAATCTAAAAATTCTTATAACGAAGGTGCGTGAGGATAGAAAATTAGGTACTAAATGTTACTCTGCACAAGATGGTATTAATCTTTCTAAATTGCTTCGTAAAATGGTAGATACAGAGTTTTTCAAAAAAGATTATGAGGAGAGCACCGAAAAACTCTTATCAAAGCCTGTTACTTATGAAGAAGCCATAAAAGGAGTAGAAACGATAATTGCAAGTGGTGTATTTGATACAGATAAATAAACAATTTAAATTAAAAACCCCTAGTAGAATGAAATGTATTCATTTCACAATACTAGAGGTTTTTACTTTTATGGGATAATGATATTTACCAAAAATGAGTATAGTTGATTAAAAGTTGTTTTTTAGTATAATAGCACATATATAATTATACAAGGAGAATTAAATATGATGTATATCTTTGCTCTTTAAAGTTTTTTGATTTTTAAAAAATATTAAAACATAGGTTATAACTATTGACAAAACACTTTGTTCTGAGTACAATAATAATGTGAAGACAAAAATGAACAAAAAAAATTCAAAATTGTCTAATTTATGAAAGAAGGAAGACTGAATATGTTAATGGAAAGGCTTAAAACACATTTTGAATTAAATGAGCCGATATTTACAAATGAAATACTTGAAATAATGCAAGACTATTCTCGACCACGTATCTATCAACTGATAAACGAAGCAGAAAGAAATGGTGAGCTTATTCATTATGATAATGGTATCTACTATATGCCAAAACAAACAGAATTTGGACTTTCTGTTCCTACAGTTAATAGTGTCGTAAATAAAAAGTACATCAAAAATAAAGGAGATACTTTTGGAATATATGGGAAATTTGTAATTGAACTTAATTTTTTGGTAAGTTTTCAAGTACCAAATGTAATTGAGGTTATAACTAATAACGAATCACGCAAGATAAGAGAAATAATGATTAGGGGACGTAAAGTTATTTTGAGAAAATCACGCGTGCCAATTACAAACGAAAATGAAGGAGCTTACACTCTTATGGAATTATTCAATAACATTGATATGAGACAATATCAAGAAGAAAAAAAGATACAAGATTCTGTATTTGAATATATCAAAGAAAAACAAATTAAAAGAAGTGATATATTGAGTCTTGCAGATGCATTTCCTGCAAAAGCAATGAAAAATATCGCAACAAGTGGGGTATTATATGAAACTTTACAATGATAAAGAAACTTTTAATGAATTGGTAGAAATAGCAAGTGATTATTATAAAATTGATCCAGCTTTTGTTGAAAAAGATTATTTTGTGACTTTGTTGTTGAAAGAACTAGCTGCAAGAGTTCCTAATTTGCTATTTAAAGGTGGTACATCACTATCCAAATGTTATAGAGTGATTGATAGATTTTCTGAAGATATAGATTTGACATTAGATGAAAATTATCAAACACAAGGACAAAAAAAGCAAATGAAAAATGAACTTGTTGAGGTTTGCAAAAAGCTAGGCCTGAACTTAACTAACTTTACTGAGATAAGGAGTAGGCGAGATTATAATTGTTATAAAATCGAATACCCGATTCAACATTCATCCATTAGTGTAAAGCCTTTGTTATTAGTTGAAACAACATATATAACAAAATCGTATCCAAGCGAATTGAAACTTGCTACCTCAATTATTTATGATTACTTATACGAAATGGGTAACGAAACTGCTATTAGAAAATACGAATTGCAACCATTTGAAATTCAAGTACAAACGTTGGATAGAACTTTAGTTGATAAAGTGTTTGCAATTTGCGACTATGTTAAAGGAAATCGTATTGAAAGAAATTCCAGACATATTTATGATCTATCATGTCTACTTACAAGGGTAAAACTTGACGAAAATCTTAAGATATTAATTCAAAAAGTTAGAAATGAAAGAAAACTACATGCACTTTGCTACTCTGCACAAGATGGTGCAAGTGTTCAACAAATGCTTAGTGATATTGTGAAATCTGGTATTTACAAAAAAGATTATGAAACAATAACAAAAATTATGATGTTCAAGTATTTACCATATGAAGAAGCCATAAAAGGAGTAGAAACGATAATTGCAAGTGGTGTATTTGATACAGATAAATAAACAATTTAAATTAAAAACCCCTAGTAGAATGAAATGTATTCATTTCACAATACTAGAGGTTTTTACTTTTATGGGATAATGATATTTACCAAAAATGAGTATAGTTGATTAAAAGTTGTTTTTTAGTATAATAGCACATATATAATTATACAAGGAGAATTAAATATGATGTATAATAATTGGCTAAAAGAATGGCTACAAAACTACATAAAACCATCAACTAAAAAACGAACTTTCAACCAATATTCTAAAATTATTCAAACACACATTTTACCTTATTTAGGAGATTTAAAACTTGAGGAATTAACGCCTTTAATAATTCAAAAGTTTATAACTAAACTATCAATTAACGGAAATAAATGTACAGGTAAAGGTTTATCAGCTAGTTATATTAGAATGATTGTATCTATAATTAAGAATTCACTTAAAGTGGCACATTTAATTTCTTATCTACCTAACTATACATTAGATAAAGTAAATTATCCAAAAATAATAGAAAAAAAGATTGAATGCTTTACGATAAATGAACAAAAGAAAATTGAATTTGCAGCGAAAACAACAAAAAAAGATAAGTATCTAGGGATTATATTATGCTTATATACGGGCCTTCGCATAGGTGAATTACTAGCATTAACTTGGAATGATATTGATTTTGAAAAAAGCATCTTAATTGTTTCCAAAACTTGTTATGATAGTAGTGAAGAAGGTACCCGAATCAGATACATTAATATACCTAAAACCAAAAATTCAATAAGAGAGATTCCCCTACCAACTAAGATCCTTGAAATTTTAAAAGAAATGAAAAAGAAAAGTAAATGTGAATTTGTAATTTCTGAAGGCGAAAAGTTTTTCTATATGCGTAGTTATCAAAGAACATTTGAACTATTACTCAAAAAGTTAAAGATTCCCTATAAAGGTTTTCATTCATTAAGACATACTTTCGCAACCCGTGCCCTAGAGTGTGGAATGGACGTTAAAACCTTATCAGAAATACTAGGACATAAAAACCCAACAATTACCCTTAATCGTTATGTTCATTCATTATGGGAACATAAAAAAGAAATGATGAATAAGTTATCAATGTTATTATAATTATTAAAAACAATATAAAAATGTGCACCTAATATTTAGTTAGGTGCACATTCTTTAATCATATTGTACCAAATATAGGAAATTAATTCAAGGAAATTACTAATTATTGACAGGAAATTACTAATTATTGACAGGAAATTACTAATTATTGACATTACTTCAATGGAAATGAAAGAATTTTTATATATTTATCACCCTTTCAATAATATCTGTGCACCTAACTAAATATTAAATGCACAAACATATGAATAGTTTGTATGTCATATATAGTTATATGTGCCATTTTGAGGAGGTTATTATGAAGAAAAAAAGTTTTTATAAATTGTTTTTATTCACTTTTGTAATAATTACATGTGTTCATTTTTTAAGTGCATGTAAAAAAGTAGAATTCAAAATTGATTTTATTGTTGATAGTTCAGTATATGCAACTGTTAAAACAAATGGCGAAGAAGTAGTGAAAATGCCTACCGATCCTCAAAAAGAAGGTTATGAGTTTGATGGATGGTATTGGGATAATAATTCATGGAAAAAGTCATTTACGGCTAATTCTTTATTAGATGCTCCATTATCGAGTAACATGTCAGTTTATGCCAAATGGACTACTCCAGAACAAGTAAAAGGGACACAAGCAGAATTTGAAGGATTTGACAAAATCAGTGAAACTGAGTATTCAATGAAAGTAGCTAATTCAATTGAAACCCTATCTTTAAGCGAACTTGTTACTGTTAATTCCCGTAGTTCATGGACATTATCAACTGATATTTATGGTAATCAAACTACCGCAAGTAAAATTGCATCGCTTGTTGTAGGTGATAACACATATTATGTTTTAGTTAAAGCAGAAAATGGATCTACACAACTTTATACACTGAAGATAAGAAGACGCCCTATTTATAATGTAATTTTTGATACAACTGGTGGTACAATTGTTGAAAATCAAAAAGTTGAAGAAGATTCTTTTGCTAGTGCACCAACTACAACAAAAAAAGGTTATACTTTTGTTTCATGGAATTATGATTTTAATGAACCAATAACAGAAAACAAAGTTGTGATAGCAGAATGGGAAGCTAATAATTATAGAATTAATTATGATGCAAATGGTGGAGAACTAGATAATAAATACACTGATGTAAGTTATGATGCTGTATATAAACTTCCTATACCAACCAAAAAAGGATATGATTTTTGTGGTTGGTATAGAGGAGAAGATTTAGTAAATGATGGAGTTTATAAAAATGTTGGTGACATAAACTTAAAAGCAAGTTGGAAAGCTATTAATTATAAAATCACCTATGACTTGAAAGGTGGAAGCTTAATAAAATCTAACCCTTTAAGTTACACAATTGAATCTAATAATATTATTTTAAATAATCCTACAAAACTAGGATATGAATTTATTGGTTGGACTGGAACGGATATTTCAAAACCTTCTAAAGGCGTAATTATTTATAGTAATAGCACTGGTGATAGAACTTATACCGCAAATTGGAAATTTAATGGGTATAAAATTAACTATCACTTAAATGGTGGTCTTAATAATGAAAACAATCCTATAGGCTTTACTATTGCATTTGAAAATATTTACTTGAAAAATCCTACTAAAGAAGGTTATATTTTTGGTGGTTGGTATAAAAATGAATTTTTTACTACTACTAGTAAGATTACAATGATTCCGACTGGTTCAACTGGTGACATAGATATTTATGCCAAATGGACTCCTATCACTTATTCAGTTAAGTTTAATGCTAACGGTGGTAGTGGTGTAATGAACAATCAATTGTTTACTTATGACATTGAACAAAATCTTGATGAAAATAAATATACAAGAACAGGTTATACTTTCTTAGGATGGTCTAATTCTAAAAATGATATAGTTTCTAAATATACTGACAAAGTTACAGTAGTAAATTTAGGAAATAAACAAGACGATATTATTGAATTTTATGCAATTTGGAAAGCAAACACATATGAAATTAGATTTGATGGAAATGGTGCAACCTCAGGTAATATGGCAAATGAAAAATTTGCTTATGATACAGCTAAGAAATTAGCAACAAATTCTTATTCAAAACTAGGATATGAGTTTGTTGGTTGGAATACTGAAAGAGATGGAAGTGGAACAAATTATTCAAATAATGAATCTATACTTAATATTACAACTAAAGAAAATGAAGAAATAGTTCTTTATGCACAATGGAAAGTAGTAGAATATTCAATTACTTATAATTTAAATGGTGGAACAAATAATAAGTTAAATCCAAATAAATATACAATTGAAGATGCAATAACTTTATTATCTCCAACAAAAGAAGGATATATATTTACAGGATGGACAAACGATGGACAAATCCAAAAAGGTACTACTGGTGCCTTAACTTTCACAGCTTCATGGGAAGCAATTACTTATACAATAACATTTAATTCTAATGGTGGAAGTCACGTTGATCCTATTACTCAAGTTTATGGCTCTATCATTACTGCTCCAAATAAACCAACATTGAATGGAAGATCATTTGCAGGCTGGTTTACGGATAGCAGTTTAACAAAACAATATAATTTCACAACAATGCCAGCTGAAAATATTACATTATATGCAAAATGGATTGAATATTCAGTTTCTATTTCATGTGATGAAACAACTGAAATTAGCATAAATGATGATGTTACTTCTCCTAATACATATAATGCAACAGCAATTGATACAGATGGAAACTCAGTAAATGTAGTTGTAAATGTTGTTGGTGGAACTTTTGTTGCAGGCAAAACTGTTACTGTTAGACTTGTCGCAACAGGGCTTAATGATGCATACGCCACAAAAACAATAAGCAATATTAAAATTTATGGTACACCATCTCTTACATATGATACAACGAAAGATTACTTTAATCTATCTGATACACTTAATGACACACTTTGGACTGCAAGTGCAATCGATACCTTTGGTAATGCACTTAACGTTAATGTTTCAGTAAAAGAAACAACATATAAAGCAGGTGACCTAGTTACAATTGTTATTTCTACAACTGATATTGCTGGTAATGAAACAAAAGTTGAAATTGAAAATGTTAAGGTTTATGGCAACCCTACTATTACTCGTGATACATCAAAAAATGATATGAAAGTTACTGATATCATTAGTAATGAATTATTTGGTGTATCAGCAGTTGATAGTTTTGGTGTAGAACTTGATGTAACAACGGTAAAAGAAAGTGGAACATTTGCAGGTGGCAATATAGTTACGGTTAAGAGTTCTACAACTGATAGTAAAGGTAATACAGCGGATATTACTTATTCTATAAAAGTTTATGGAACACCATCAATTAGTAGCGCTAGTACTACAAGTTTTAAAGTAAGTGATGATATCACACTTGACACACTTGAAATTACCGCAAAAGATAGTTTCGGTAATACATTAACAAATGTAACTCTTGAGCTAACTTCAGGAACACAAATAGCAGGAGCAACTCTAACATATCTTGTTACCGCAACTGATCATCTTGGTAATGTAAATACAAGGGAAATTACAGGAATTAAGATTTATGGTACTCCAACAATTTCATATGATACAGAAAAAGACTCAATGAAAGTAACTGACACAATTGATAGCAGTTTGTTTTCTGCAATCGCAAAAGATAGTTTTAATGATAGTTTGAGCGTAAATGTTGAATTAAATAGTGGCACATTTGCTGGTGGAAATATAGTTACATTTAAATTATCCACGATAGATGCACTTGGAAATACATATGAAACTGTTTCTCAAAATATAAAAGTATATTCAAGTGATGACATAGTATTAACTTATACTACTTCAGCAACAAATATTAAAATAACGTCAATTGGTGAAGAATTTGGTGCTACAGCAGTTAATAGTTTTGGAGAAACTTGTGTTACATCAATTGAAGCAGCAAGTGGCTATACACTTGCTGGTGGCAACATAATAAATCTTTATATAGCAGCAACAGATGCACTTGGTAATACCACAAAAAGTGAATTGATTTCAAATATTAAAGTTTATGATATTCCTACACTTGTTTATACAAGAGATTATCCATACATTCAAAATGGTGATAGTCCATATGCTTTATTCCAAGTATTAGATAGTTTTGGTAATGAATTATTATTTAATGTAGAAATAGTATCAGGTTCTTTAGATGTAAATGAAACAATTACATATAGAATTACAGCTACAGATAAAGTAAAAAATAATATATCTATAGAATACACATTAGTTGTCCTTGACACAGATGAATCTATTTTAGAACTTTATTATGATGGAGTAAAGGTTGGAACACAAAGAGTCTATAAAGGTTCTAGGTATACGTTGCCAAAAGAAAATGGTTTAAACGCAGTATGGTGTCTAAATGAAACAATTCTAACAGATGAAAATGGAGTATCACTGGTAGAGTGGGATCAAGAATCAGGTGGTTATATTCTAACAACTGATTATTACACCATTATATATGATGCAAATGGCGGTGAAGTCGGCATAGAATCACAAATAGTAAATTTTGGTGCTTCATATACTTTACCTGTTCCAACAAGAGAGGGGTGGACATTTATTGGTTGGTATAATGATTCAACACTATATCAAGCAGGTATATGGAATACAAAGAGTGATGTTGTGCTAACTGCAAATTGGATATCGAAACCTTTTATAGAAAATGGTAATCAATATATCTATTTTGGAGAATATCCACAAACATTAAAACAAGACTCAGTCACAATTACATCAAATACACCAGATAGTAATGACTACTATCTAGGAAGTGATGGCGCGCGTTACGCTAAAGTAGAGGCACAACCATATTCATCACCCTATTACTTTAGTAACAAACAACAAATAGTAAAAGGTACAACTTATTACTTTAAAGTAGAACCAATTAAATGGAAAATACTACAAGTAAATGGAACACAGTATAAACTAGTAACAGATTTAATTATAGATAATCAAATGTTTCATTCATCTGATAGTACTAGAACAATAGATGGAAAAACAATCTATGCAAGTAACTATGAATATTCAGATATAAGAAAATGGTTAAATGAAGATTTTTATAATAAAGCCTTTACGAAAGAATTACAAGCATACATTAATATAACCCTAGTAGATAATAGTTTAGCATCAACTGGAGATTCATCTAATAAATATATATGTAATGATACACATGATAAAGTGTACTTATTAAGTTATAAAGATATAACAAATGAAGAATATGGATTTACAGATTACACATCAAGAGAAAAACAACTAACAGACTATGCAAAAGCAAAAGGATGTTATATGAATACAAGAACTGATGTTTACAATAATGGATACTATTGGCTCCGTTCTCCTAACGACGACTACGGCTACCACGCGCGCTACGTCAGCAACAATGGCGACATCAACTACAATTGGGTCTACTACGACTACGTCGGCGTTTCGGCAGCTATCACTATCAGCCTTAGCTAATCAAGCACGAAGTGCAAATCATGGTGCCTCTAATCAAAAGCAAAGCGCAAAAGGCGCCCGATTTAGGTGGTATGATGAAAAAGGATGAATCAGAATTAAAAGTAATAACAGAATCAAAGAGATTAACTGAATATATAATGACAATTAGTGAGAAAAGTCCTATAAAACTATTGGTATAAATCAGTTAATAGATTATGGATATTTCTAAATGATTAGAATGAATATGACTAAATTTAAGGAAAAAGATATTACACAAAGTGGTGTCACTGAAAATACAATAATTTATGAAATATCACATCTAATGAAAAATATTTTAATTTTAATAAAAATAAAAAATTATAAAAAGGAGAAAATTATGTCAAGATTATTTATTTTAGGAAATGGATATGATATAGCAAGACGCGGGGATACTGGATATGAAAATTTTAAAAGTTGGTTAAAAGATCATTTTATTGATAATTGTGATAATCAATTCTATAAAGATGGAACAATTTCCTTTTCGAATTGGAATAATGTTTCTGAATTATCAAAAGATATTTTTAAAAAATTAATAATTACTAAAAATGCTGAGGAGGAAAAACACCTAAATTTTCAGACTGAAGAAATAGAGATACAAAGAAAAAAATTAGCATGTGCAATATTATTTGATTCAATGAGAAGAATTGGAGATGATGCAACATGGGGAAACTTTGAAGAAGATCTTGCTAAAATACCATTTGATGATATAATAGATGAATTTGAAAAGTATAATAAAACACAAGAAATTAAACTGAAATCTAGGTTAGGATCACCAGTTAGTAAGGAAGTTGATATTGTTACAGCGATGCCTGGGGTCATTGTATCATTGTTTGTGGAATGGATTAATTCATTAAAACCTTTAAGTGGTAGACACAACGAGTGTGTATTTGAGAAAAAAATAATAAAATCCATTTGTCCAGATGATGTTTTTATAATTTTTAATTATACAAAAACGCTTGAAGAAATATTAAAAATTACGGATTGTTCCAATATCTACCATATTCATGGAATTAAGGATAATCCAGAAACTATGGTTGTTGGTCATAATTGCAAAGAAAAACTGATCTATTTAAATTGCAATAATCCACTTGATTCAAAAGATGACTATATTGCTGAAGCTTATGAAATATTATATAAAAATCCGAAAAAGGTGATTCAAAAAAACAAAGATTTATGCGATAAAATCAAAAATGTTACTGAAATCTATGAGTTTGGATGGAGCTGTTCTGAAACTGATCATGATTATATTGAACAGCTAGCTAAATTTTTAAAAGGAAAACAATGCAAACTTTACTTAAATGATTATGAAAATAAAGGAAAAAACAAAATGATACAGTGGGTAAACTATGGTTTTCCACGTGATTTAATTACCTTTTATATTGAAGAGAAAAACACAATCAAAATGTATTTGCCAGGTAATGAACAAATGAATAAAAATTAAAACTCATTCAATTGATTGCAATGTGTAGTATTGTTGTTATTTGTGAATATAGTAACATAACTACAAGTGTAGTTATTTCTATAGTGATTACTTCAGTGTTTATTCTTACTTGTATTAAGTATAATTATTGTTTTTTAATCTAACAATAAATATCAAAATTAAAGTATGCTTTGAATAGTTCAAATTATTGATATGAACAAAGCATGAGTGTATATTGAGTATACGATTTAATCATAAAGAATTGAGTTTTTTAAGCACTAACCATGCAAAAAGGAGAATCTTATGAAGGAAAAAATAATTATTACTTTAATATCTGCTGGAACAGTAGCGTTATTTACAATTGTAGGTAACATTATAACGAAAATAATAGACCATTGTAACAAAAAGGCTGAAAGAAAAGAAAGTAAAATTGCTAAATATTATGAAGAAAAGAAAAATGCTTATGTTCTAGCTTTAAATAAATTACTTCATATAAAAAGAGGCCTTTCTATTACGGTATAAGATTTACGTGATTCAATAAATTTACATGATCAAATAAGTAAAGAAAGTAGTGATTTGAAATATGTAGACTCTTTATTTAGACCCTATTCATCAGATAAAGTGTTTAATTTTTATTCTTCACTTTTGCAAAAATACAAACCTTACTCATATGTATCAGAGAGTAGTTGGAGATTATCAGAAAATTCAAAAGAAAATTTTGATATAGGAATATCAATTCTATCAAGGTTTATGCAAGAAGATTTAGGATATAGAAATTATGATAGCAAACCAACAATAATCAAATGTCCAAAATGTGGAAAAGAACATGATTTTGTTAATACGTGCAAATGTGGTTTAACTTTTCCGCAATTGCAAGAAGAATTATTAAAAATTCAAAATAATCAATTAATAAAGGAAAAATAATAATGATGAGTATAGTAAAAAATGAAAAAATAATGAAATTACAATATGATGCTCAGGGGTTTAGAAATGCATTTTATGTATTAGCTAACTCTATCTTTAATAAGCCAGGATGTGAAGAATGGTCACAACAAGGTGATTCAATGGCCGTATTAGGAACTAATGGATGTTTTGCCATTGAACTATATTTAAAATTCTTAATGGTAATTGACTCTTTTGATAGCCAAACACTATCGGGAAAATATGTTTTTGGTCATAAACTCGGGAAATTATACGATTCATTGAAAGAACAAAATAACGACTTAATAAGTGAATTGGAAGACAAATATACTTTAATAAAACACAAACATCAATATGACACTCTCAAAGACTTTTTACATAGTATCAGCAATCATTTTACTGATTGGAGATATTGTTACGAAAAAGGTGCTTTAAATGTGAATCTAAACACATTATCTGATGTTCTAAATCTGATGGAAGGGTTTACGAAATCTAAGTATGAGCCGATTTCGAAAGAATTGAAAAAGCAATTTAGCACAAGTGATAATCAGCAATCAATGGGTATTGATAATATAGATGAAATTGCTAGAGAATAACTATATAAATTGAAAGTTTTTGAAAATAATCTTTCCATTTAATAGATGTAAAAAAGTAAAAATGTTGAAAGTATCAGCCAAAAAAATACAAACATATTATAATTTCAACCTAATTTATGTAATATAAAAAATGTAGATACATTGTGTCTACATTTTTCTACTTATTTAGTTAATTTAGAATTGATTAATGAAGTATTAATAGTTTAAATAAATTATTTTATGTGTTTAGATTATTAAAGAAACATTGCCATGTAGAATGGAAGATGAATAATTCCATCTTTAATCATAACATCCTTGGAATATAAAATATATGAATTTCCTATTTTAGATGAAAATTTAGTTTTGAATTTATCAAGTGATGAATGAGAAGTGTAATTATTAGATTTGACTTCGATTGGTGCAATTTTTTTATTTTCAGAAATTAAAAAGTCAATTTTCATGTGGTTCTCTCTATTTGTATTATCACAGTGAGAATAGAAATAAAGTTTATGACCATTCGTACGAAGCATCTGTGCTACAATATTTTCCATAATCATGCCTTCATTAATGCCTAACTTATCAAAGAGGATTGCTTTATAAAGTTCATTTTCAGTGAAGGAATTATCCATAAAAGTAAGAGTCACGAGTAGACCAGTATCAGCCATATAGCACTTTTGGGTAGTGTTATCGGCGGAAAGGGCAAGACCAACGTTCGGATCAGTCGTATTAAAGCAGGTATTAACAATCATAGCTTCGTTAAGCCAAATAAATGAATCTTCATAGGTTCTAGATCGTGCATTTTTGTTGATAGATGAAAGATTGTATTTTTTTTCTTTTTTAGATAGCTGAGCAGGAATATTGTCAAATATGGCAAATACTTTGTTTTCATACCCACTCGCAAACTTAGAAATATCATCACGGTAAAGCTTAATAATTTTTCTTTTAGCGCTGTCAGATGCTTCAAAGTTTTTTTCATTTAAATAAGCAAGAACAGATTGTGGCATTCCTCCTACAAGAATGTATTGGCGGAAATCATTCATAATTTTTCGGTGAAGAGCAGGACCGAGTGGTGTTTTGTTTTCAAAACAAGACCGAATTAAAGGAACTGTTACTTCATCATTCATTGCCCAAAGAAATTCCTCAAAGTCCATTGGAAACATTTCTATGTGCTCTTCTTCAGAAGGAATAATAATATCTTGGACATTTTTCTTTAGTCTAATTAATGAGCCCGTTTCAATATAGTCATATCTACCATCAGCCACAAGATATTTTATAAGTTGCCTTGCTTTTGGAAATTGTTGAACTTCATCAAAAATAATTAATGAATTACGTTTGTGTAGTGTTTTCCCATAATATGCTGAAAGCTTTGCGAAAAATAAATCAAGGTTTGTGGTATCATAAATGAACAAATCAAGAACATCCTGTGAAATATTACCAAAATCGATTGTGATGTAACTTTCATATTCATTCTTGCCAAATTCTTCCACAATATAACTTTTGCCTACTCGTCTTGCTCCATCGATCAAAATGGCAGTGGAACCATTAGATTGATTTTTCCATTTAAGAAGTTTATCATATATTTTTCTTTTTAGCATAATGCACACCTCCTATAAATAAAGTACTATCGTTAAATCTATTATAACATAAAGAACACGAAAAAGCAAGTATTAAAACGCTAGATATGCACGAAAAAGCAAACTTTAAAATTTAAAAGAGCTGTATATGATATATACATGCTCATGTTTTTTATTGATATTGGATATTGGTTACTTGGTATGGATACTGGTAATTTGGATACGGATATGGATATGGGTATGGATATGGATAAGGGTAGGCTTGTTGGTTGTACATAGGCTGTTGATTATTATAACAATTGTTGCCATAGCACTGTCTACCATTTAGCCATAAAGGGGCAGAGATGATTGCTGCTCCAGCTAAAATGGGAAGCCATAACCGTTCACCACGTTCATTATAAAACATTTGATAACGCATACTATTCCTCCTTTATTATATTGTATGCATTATTTTTAAAAAAGGTTAAAGTTCAAAATTCTGATATATATATTCTTCTAAAGTTAAAGAACTATTATAAATGGCGGTTGAAAGAAAAGTTCCAACAAAGCGGTAGTGCCATGGTTCATACTTATATCCCGTAATGTTTTCTTTATTTTTTGGGTATCTTAAAATAAAGCCAAATTTATGGGCATTATGTTCTAAAAAAGTAAAAACATCGGTTTGATCAAAGTTTGTTGTTAAGCCACAATCAAGGGTACTAATGTCAACTGAAAGTCCGCTTTGATGTTCAGAATGACCGGGTTTTGCAACATACGCTTTGTCTTTTGCTTTTTCATATAAACTTGCTTGTTTAGTGTAAGGCCGGTATCCTGAAAAAATAGTAAGTTTAAGTCCAAGAGCCTCTGCACTTAGAAAAAGTGAAGTTAACGCGTTTAAAGTATTTTCTTCTAAATACATAATTTCACCATCTCGTTTGATATGTGAAATATTAATTACTTCTTTTAAATTAGTTGGTACATAGTTTTTATCAAGATAATATTTAGGATTGATAAGAATTATGTCATTAATGGTAATTGCTTTTTTAGTAGTATCAAGTTTTAAGAAGTTTGGATAGTTAACTAGGTTTAAACTATATATATAACTAGATGTTTTAGTAAAATTTTCTTCATAATCTTCTAAAAATGCTGGGTTATATGAATTATATTTAGAAAATTCACTCATAGGAGTTTTTTGCTTATTAATTATATTAGTACTATTTTTTGAAGTAATGGTTAAAATAAATAAAAAGAAAAGTAAAATTAATGTTAAAATTTTGAATTTAAATTTCATAAGTTAATCTCCTAATAATAGTATTTGAAAAATATAAATAAAAATGTATTGTTTTTTTGTATTTTTAATCATTTTATGGTAAAATAAGTATAAGAAAGTAGGAATAGAAAAGATGAAGAGAATCCTTTTAATAGATGGTAATAGTTTAATGTTTAGAGCTTATTATGCGACCGCGTATACTGGTAATTTAATGCAAACTAGTACTGGCATGTATACAAATGCAATATATGGTTTTGTAAATATGATTAACAAAGTTATTGAAAGTGAAACTTTTGATAATATTTTTGTAGCCTTTGATAAAGGTAAAAAAACCTTTAGACATCAAGAATATGCAGATTATAAAGGCGGAAGAAAACCTATGCCTGATGAATTTGCTATGCAGATACCACTTATTAAAGAATATCTAGATGTTTTAAAAATTACAAGACTTGAAACTGATGATTATGAAGCCGATGACTTACTTGCTACAATGTCTAAAAAAGCTAAAATGGAAGATTATAATTGCTTAGTTATTTCTGGCGACCATGATTTACTTCAACTAGTTGATTCCAAAGTTACGGTAGCTTTAACTAAAAAAGGAATCAGTGAACTTGAATATTATAACGCTTCTAACTTTAAAGATTTAACAGGATTTGAGCCTTCCCAGTTAACCGATTTTAAAGGACTAATTGGGGATAGCAGTGATAATTTACCAGGTATTAGTGGAGTTGGTGAAAAAACGGCTATTAAGTTACTTGATGAATATCATACCCTTGAAAATATTATTTTAAATGTCTCTAACATTAAAGGTAAATTAAGTGAAAAAATAGAAAAAGATAAAGAAGTTGCACTAACGACTAAACGCCTTGCGACATTATGTTATGATGCTTTAATTGAGGTAACCCTTGATGATACTAAATACCAAAAGCCAGATTTATCAGCTTTGCGTTTATTTTATGAAAAAGTTGAATTTAAATCATTTATTAAACGTTTAGATAGTATGAAAGAAATATACGAAGAGAAAAAAGAAGATCCAAAAGTAGGAGTTGATTTAAATATTCACATTAATGAAGTTGATCAGTTTTTAAGTGAAGTTATACATCATTCTAATATTGGAATTGAAGTAGAACTTGATGCTCTTAATTATCACAAAGCAAATTTACTTGGCTTTGCTTTAGTTTTAGACTGTAATGCTTATTATTTTGATAAACAATATATATATCTAGATGAACTTAAAGAAGTGTTACAGTCAGATAAATATCATTTTAAATCAACGGATATTAAGAAAGTATATTGTACCATAAATAAATTTGGAATAGAGATTCAAACTTTCGATTTTGATGCTACTCTCGCCACATACGTGCTTGATCCTAGCATGCCAAGTACCGATATTAAATATGTATATGAAAAATATGAACCAACTAAACTTCCATATTTTGAGGAAGTTTATGGTAAAAAAACAACCCTTCTTATTCCAAGTGAAGAACTCCTTGCAAGCTATGCCTCAATGAAAGGATACTATACTCTTTATTTTGAAAAAGTTATGATTGAAGATTTAAAACGCAATCAACAACTAGAATTATTACAAAACATTGAAATCCCTCTTGCAATTGTCCTTGGAAATATTGAACTAAATGGTTTTAAGGTTAACAAAACAAGACTTGAAGAAATAGGATTATTTTTAAATGAACAAATTAAAGAATTAGAAAATCAAATATATGAAGCAGTTGGCCATGAATTTAATATTGCATCACCCAAACAACTAGGCATTGTTTTATTTGAAGAACTTCAAATTGATAAAGGCAAAAAGAATAAAACAGGATATTCAACTAGTGCCGAGGTCCTTGAAAAACTTGCATACATTCATCCAGTTCCTCGTTTAATTCTTGATTACCGTAAATATAGCAAATTATTATCAACCTATGTAGTAGGTTTATCAAATGAAATAAGCGCACTTGATGGTAAAGTTCACACAACCTTTAAACAAGCTCTCACCACAACAGGACGTCTTTCCTCAACTGAACCTAATATTCAAAATATTCCCGTTCGAACTGAAGATGGTAGACTTATCCGTTCAGCCTTTATTCCAAGTACTGCTCGTGGCAAACTAATAAGTGCAGATTACTCCCAAATTGAACTTAGAATTTTAGCAGATGTTTCAAACTGTGAAGCTATGATCAATGATTTTAACCATGGCATGGATTTACATACTATAACGGCAGCTCGTATTTATGATGAACCAGTGGAAGAAGTAACAAAAGAAATGCGTCGTATCGCAAAAGCCGTAAATTTTGGTATCATATATGGAATGAGCGACTGGGGACTTGCGGAACAACTTCACATTTCACCCGTAAAATCAAGTGAATTTATTCGTAAATACTTTTCAGTATACCCAGAAATTAGAACATACCTTGATAAGGTTGTAGAAGATACCAAAGTAAATGGATATACCACAACAATCTTTAACAGACGCCGCTATATCAAAGAAATAAATAGTAGTAATTATGCTTTAAGAGAATTTGCGAAAAGAACCGCCATGAATGCCCCAATTCAAGGTAGTGCTGCCGATATCATTAAAATTGCTATGATTAAAGTATACAATAAAATGCAAGAACTAAAATTAAAAAGTAAAATGGTAGCTCAAGTTCATGATGAACTAATTATCGACACAACTAAAGAAGAAATAGAAATAGTTAAAAATTTACTAAAAGAAACCATGGAACATGCTGTTGAATTAAAAGTTAAAATGACAGTCGATGTAGAAATAGGAGATAACTGGGATCTTAAGTAGAAAGGATTTATATGCCAGAATTACCAGAAGTAGAAACCGTAAGAAGAACACTAGAACATCAAATCATAAATGAAGAAATTAAAGATATAAAAGTGTATTATGATAAAATAATTGAAAATGTTTCAAAAGATGAATTTGTAAATAAATTAATAGGTGAGGCAATCACCAAAATCAATCGTTATGGAAAATATTTAATCTTTATTTTAAATAATGTTTCAATAATTGCCCATTTAAGAATGGAAGGTAAATTCTTTCTAAAAGATGTAAACGAACCAGTTGAAAAACATGAACACATTATTTTTGAGTTTAAAAGTAACAAAACTTTGCGTTATCATGATACAAGAAAATTCGGTAAAATGGCTTTAATTAATTCTACGGATTTGAGTGTAATTATGAATTATCCCGCACTTAAAAAGTTAGGACCTGAGGCTAACCAAAATGTTAGTGAAGAATATTTATATAATGCTTTAGCAAAAAGACATGAACCAGTAAAGACAGCTTTATTAAATCAAGAAATAATTGCTGGACTTGGTAACATCTATGTCGATGAAGTATGTTTTTTATCAAAAATCCATCCTCATACATCGTGTACATTTATAACTAGAAATGATGTTGCAACAATTATCAAAAATGCTAAAACCATTTTAGATAAAGCCATTTTAGCAGGTGGCACCACAATTAGAAGTTATACTAGTAGTTTAGGCGTAACTGGAAGATTCCAGGTATATCTTCATGTTCACACCAAAGAAGGCTCTCCATGTGATGTATGTGGTACAATAGTTAAAAAAATGGTCGTTGGAGGACGAGGTACATATTACTGTCCAAACTGTCAAAAAGAAAAAACAAAACTTGTGATTGGTATTACCGGTGGTATCGCGATGGGTAAAAGTGAAGTAACCAAATACTTAAAATCCCATCAATATGAAGTAGTTGACAGTGATGAAATTGTTAAAAACTTATTAAAAGAACAAAAAGTTATTAATCAAATAAAAGAACTATTTGGTGATGATTATATTGAAAATGAAAAAGTTAATAAAGTAAAATTAGGACAACTAATTTTTAAAAAAGAAGATGAAAGGTTAAAACTCAATAATTTGATTCACCCATTAGTCAAAGAAAAAATCAAAAACAAGATAAAACAGGCTAAAGGAGAAATTATCTTTTTAGATATTCCTTTATTATATGAAGCATCTTTTGGTGACTTATGTGATAAAGTGATTGTAGTATATACTGATTATTTAACTAATTTAGAAAGGTTAAAAAGACGCGATCAAATTGATGATGAATATGCGAAAAACAAAATTGCCTCACAAATGGATATTGAAATAAAAAAACAAAAAGCAAACTATATTATTGATAATTCCCATGATTTATGTTATACTTATAAACAAATTGAAGACATCTTACAAAGAATAAAAAAGGAGGAATAGTATGGCCTTTGAAAAAATAAAAGCATTATTTTCTAATAATTTTGAAACCAATATGATTAGTGATCCTGATTATGCCACTCACTATTATGGAAACGACTATAATACAAGTAAAAATGCCGTTATTGATGCGGCTAAAATGCTTGGATATAAAGTTACAAATGTTGATGACCAATATAAAGAAATTTTAGCAGTTTCTAGAATTCACGGTGAGATTATTATTAGTTTATTTACTGTATCATATTATGAAACCGCAATTGATTTAAAAGTTACAACTCACTATGTTGCATCATTTGGCCGTACTAAGAAAAAAGCTTTAGCTTTTTATGAAACGCTAGATCGTTTCCTTACCTTAAAACGCAAGGGTGGAACTCAAAATGAATACTAAAAAACTAGAAAACACATCTTTTATAGTTTTACGTGACCACCATTTAACCGATGAAGAACAACAAATATTGACACATCTTTACATGCCCTTAGTTGGCCCTAAAAGTATCAATATGTATATGACACTTGGTACTTTTATTAAAAAGGGAGAAACTGAGTCAATTCCTGTTAGTCATCTTAAGTTATTTCAACTATTACAAACGATATCAGAAAATGAAATAGTAAAAGAAAGACAAAAACTAGAAGCAGTTGGTTTACTCCAAGTTTTAACTGATGGTAATAATTATATATATAAACTTAACCATGTCTTAATGCCTAATGATTTTTTTAACAATAAAACGCTTAGCACCTTTTTACTTCAACAATTAGGAAAAGAAGAATATGAACGTTTGATGTTGGAACTTTTAGTGCATCGTTTTGACATAAGTAAATTTAGTGATATTACTAAAGCATTTGATGAAGTATTTGATATTACAAATAATCAAAACTACACATACAATGATGAACTAAATTGTTTATTAGTTAAACCAAATGGTGAACAAATAAGAGTTAAGAATCCTCATTTTGATTATCAACTTTTACGAATTTTAGTAGAAGCCTTAGATATAATTAATAAAGACATAATAGATAGTAAAGAATTTTATGATATTGTTAATAGATACAGTTTCTTATATCAATTAACAACTGAAGAAATTAAAGATGCCGTAATTGAAAGTACAGGAATAAATAAAAATATAGATTATGAAACTTTCAAAAAAGCATGCAAAAGAATTTATGACAAACATGATACCAAAACAAAAATAGTGGTTAAAAATACTACTCCAAGTAGCGATAAACTCATAAATGTTCTTGAACAAACCGCTCCAACTGAAGTAGTTAAAAATCTATTTGGAATAGGCCTTGTAAGTAGTGAAATTGAAATGTTTGATACCTTAATGGAAAGAACGGGCATTAGTCTTGGAATTCTTAACGTTTTAATTATCTATGTGCTACAAGATAAAAATGGTGAAGTACCATCATATAATTATTTTGATAAAATCATTAAGACATGGCAAAGAATGAAAATTACGACAACAAGTGAAGCTATGGATTATATCAATGGTCGTACTCCAAAAGAAACAACAAGAAAACGACAATCCACTAAAGCAGTTCCTGATTGGTATGATGATTATGTAAAGAATGTTGAAGATAAAGAAAACAAACCAGAAAAGCCAAAAGCAAATGATCAAAAAACAATCGAAGAATTAGATGAATTATTTAAATTCAAAACGAGGTAATAAAGATGGACAATAACACAAAGATTTTAAATGAAATAAAAAAGATGAAATCAGTAAAAGAATTCATCGAAATTAATAACCTAACAAATAAAACAATTGATGATAATTTACTTACATTTTATTCATACAAACTAAAAAGAGAAAAATGTATAGATTGTAAAGGTCTAGAACACTGCAAGCAAAGTATTTTAGGTCAAGTTCCCGTACTAGAAATAAAAGCAGGACAAATAGGTTATGATTATTATCCATGTAATTACCAAAAAGAATTAGACGAAAAAAGAGAAAAACAAAAACAATTAGAGCTCATCGCAACATCATTTAGTCAATATGATTTCACCAATGTTTATCATAGCGCAGAAAGAACTGAACTCTTAATACAAGTAAGCAATATTTATAATGCTTATAAAAATGGGAATAAAACTAAAGGACTATATATATATGGTCCATATGGATCAGGTAAAAGTTACATTCTAGCTTGGCTTGCTGAAAAACTAGTTGAACTAGGCGCACATGTTGTATTCGCATACTACCCTGATCTTGTTAGACAAATTAAAAGTTCTATCGCAAATGGTACTATTGAAGACTATTTAGAAGTTTTAAAAAGTGTTGAAGTTTTAATGCTTGATGACATTGGTGGTGAATCAAATTCTGATTTTATTAGAGATGAAGTGCTAGGTGCTGTCCTTCAAACTAGGATGTGCAACAACTCTCTAACATTTATGAGTTCAAACTTAAACCCTAAATTATTACTTGATCACTTATCAAGTGGTAGTAAAGACGTAGATAGAGTCAAAGGTTCAAGAGTATTTGAAAGAATAAACACTTTAATGGAGTTTGTCGAACTCAAAGATAAAAATTACAGATAGTAAATAGCAAGGAAAGTGATTTTCTTGCTTTTTTTGCAAAACAATAGACTTAAATATTAATAAATGATATAATGAGGCTATAAGAAAGGAGAATTAAAATGAAAAAGAAATTAATTATTTTATTTATGCTTATAATGA
>CAVJDT010000028.1:0-24218 GCA_963648435.1 Bacillota bacterium | reverse complement strand
TATGATGGAATAGTCTTAGGTAGTTTCTTACTAATTTATTTGGTGAAAAGTCAAAAGTTGTTGTTTTAAACATTTCTACACCTCCTTTCTTTTTAAAAATAAAACAAAAAAGCAGTCTCTTAGATAATACTAAAAAACTGCGTGTAGTGCTGTAAATAAGGGTGCGAGTAGTGTTATATTTGATATAGTAAAATTTTATCATTTAAAGGAATATTTTGCAAATTATATACTCTTTTTTTTATAAAATGAAATTTCCTTATTAATAAAAAAAGCATATCTATAGACCGATAGTCTTCGATATGCTTTTTGATTTTGTGAAAATTTATTGATCTTTTATTATATTATATAAAGCTACAATAAATTTTATAAAACATAATTCTATCTTTCACCACGAGCTAGATTACGGTAAATACTAGGAATCATAGAAGCTAAAGTGATAGTCTTAGTTTCTTCACCTTTTGTTGCGGTAACTGTGTAAGTTACACATGTATCAAATTCAGGTTGTGCAATAACACGGCCAGTATTGTCTACTATATCAGGGTTATTTGATTTCATTGTAAATGTCCAATCTTTATAAGTAGTCATAGCAGTATTTTCAGCTTTAACTAGTTCAATGAATTCCCACCAAATTTCGTCTTCATTTTCAAGCATTGGTTGAGGACAATCTTTTGCTGAGAAGAAGTTATGACCTTTAACTCTTTCGATGTCAAGTTCATATCTAATCATTAAATCAGAAACTAGTTTAGCAGTCTTTTGCCATGTATACCATAAGTCAGAGCCTTCATTACATGCAGTTTCAATACCGATACTATGTAAGTTACCACCTAGTGAGCATACGCGTCCTTCAATAACTTGACTATTACACCACCATGTTGTACCAATATAGTATTGGCCATCAACAACTTTAACAGCAGGACCTAAATCTGTTAAGAATCTACTTTCTGTAGGAACAATTGTAGCACCATCAACAACTTTACCTAATGTGCTATCCCAGTATCTTGTTACACCACTAGGGCATTGAACTGTAGATTCAGTACCATTGATTGCAAATTTAGAATTTTCTGTTATTGTAACAACAGGACGAGAAGGATCACTTTCTTTTACCATAACACCAGTTGGAATCCATTCAAATGGAGTTAAAGTACCATCACCTGCATGCCATGCAACATATTTTTCATCATAACAATAGAAGATACCATCATTACCAGTTACATAGTGAATTGATGAACTAGTTGATTGATTTACGAAATAGTTAGCATTTGCACTTGCAGTTGAGCCTTTAGCCATATTACCAGTATAGTGAACAGTGATAAATTCTAAAGCACCAGTTCTTACACCTGAATGATTTGATCTACTAGGAGTTTCTGTATAGTATTTCTTATCAATTTCATAAGCTTCAAATAATAATTTAGAAACACTACTTAAGATATCAGCATAGTAAGCATAACCACCTGCACCAATACCAAGTTGTGATCTTAAGAAGATATTAGCATTATTTTGTTCCATTAAGAATTTAACAACGCCTGTTTCTTCTTCTGCAAGAACGATTACTACGAATTCAAGTTTAACATCAGCATTACCAACTTTTGAAGCTACGATTGTTGCTGTACCAGCTTTAACGCCTTTAACAACACCATTTTCAACTGTTGCAACATCAGGATTTAAACTCTTCCATTCAATTTCGCCTGTACCACTTACGATAGTTGCATTTAATGAAATAGTTTCATTTACAACAACATAAGAGTTAGTTGCATATTCACCTTCAATGTGTTCTGGAACAAATACATTAACTGTCATTTCACCATATTTAGTATCATTTGCAAGTGAAACAACTTTAATTGTAACAGTACCAGTAGTTAAGAATGTTACTAAACCTTTAGCATCAATAGTAGCAATCTTTTCATCACTAGAGATAAATTTAACTGCTTTATTAGCTGCCTCAGCAGGTAATACTTCCCATTCTAATTGTAATGTTGAGAAACGTTTAATTTCTGTAACAGCATTTTTAATATTAACACTAGAAACAGGGTTTTCATCAACAAACTTAGCATAATATTTAGGATTTGTTGCACCAACTGTAATACTTGTAACAGCTTCGCCATTAAATTCAGCATTATCATACCATCCAACAAATGATAAATAAGGTTTTTTAGGAGTAGGTAGAGTTAATTCTTTACCTTCAGTAGTTTCTAATGTTGTTTTAATAGTTTCAAGATATGGAGTCCATACTTGTTCTCTTAAAGATTGATCACTATAATCTGAAGATTTGTAGTTACCATTTTCATAAGCTGTAGAGCCTTTCATGAATGCTCTAAATTCATAAGCAACCGCATATGGATAGTTTCCATTAACCGCAGTGAATGAAGCTGCAGTTGTATGATTTAATAATTCAGCACATGCTTTCTTATTAGCACTTCCACCAACTTCACCTAACCATTTAGCAAGCCAACCCCATTTTTCAGCCATACCTTCACTATAGAAGAATGTATGAACATTAATGTCAGCCCATGCATTAGCAGGAACAGATGCTTGAGTGTAGTTTGTACCACAATATGCGTTATAATCTTTAATTAAATCTAAGCTAATTTCATCAAATGATGCATAATTCCAGTTACCACCATTTAATTCAAATTCAAGAGTAACAGGGTTACCTTCTAATTCTTCCCATGTAGCCACGATATGTAAATCTCCTTTAGAATCAGCTGGAATTTCAGTAATGATTGTGCCATTTAATGACCAACCTTTGAAATCATGATAAATATTCCATGTTGGAACTGGAAGAACGATAGCACCAGTTTCTCTATGATAAGAATATACAAGACCTTTAACAGAACCACCTGCTAAATCATAAGTAATCTTCCAGAATTCATATTTTTCAGCTTGAGACACTGCTGCTTTTTCAGCAAGAGCTGTACCATAGCTGCTTAAATGTTTGAACATATCAGCATGAGCAGTTAAATCAGAAATAACATTTCCTTCATTATCTTCATAATAGTTAGCTTCAAATACAGCAAGATGAGGGTTAGTAGTTTCAGTATCATTTCCTTGGTAACTTCCAAAATAATGATCAAGTGGAAGACCTAAGAATTGGTTATTCTTAATTACACAACTCCAAATTTCAGCTGTTGCACCATTGTTACGTAACCACATAGGATTAGAACAATGATCAAAAATATTTTCTTCAATTACCCAGTCTAATTTAAATTCTTGATAAAAATGAGCACTTAAAGCATTATTATAAGGAGCAACTGCTGTATTTGTTGAACCTACTTGTTTGAAAGTATTGCCTTTAACGATTGCTTTTGTTGCGCCTGCACTACCAGAAATAGAATATGCGAAGATTGCATTGTAACCATTACCAGCAGTTTCTTGTTCGAAATAGTTGTTTGTAAACGCTAATACACCATAGCAGTATCCACCTTCAACACGAATAGCATCACTACCAAAGTTTTTAAATACGTTACCATCAACTGTTAAGTTTTCAATTCTATTAACTAAAACGTTAATATCACCAACATTTGTAAATTTGTTATTAAATATTTGGATATTCTTAGAAGCACCACTAGAAACTTTAATTTCTAAGAATGCATTAGAAATGTATCTGTTTAAAATCCATGCTGTAGTTTGAGTCATATCATAAGCAATATTATTTTGGAATATTAATCCAGAAATAGTGTCACCATTATTTTCGTTTTTAACTTTTGCAACACCTGTAAATGCTAAACCATCAATTGTTAAGTTTGTAGCTTTTGAATTAATTGTAATAACACCTTTAATAACAGCTTCTGCTTTTCTTGTAGCAGTATTAGGGTTAACACCTTCATTTGGACCAACGATTGTTAAATCAGCAATGGAAACTGTTACATTTTCATCATATTCACCAGCAAGAATAATAATCTTATCGCCAGCTTTTGCTTTTGCTAGAGCTTCTGCTATTGTTGCAACAGCATAACTTTCGCCATTTTTACTTACATAAATTGCATCTTCACGCCATACAGCAGTAAGAGTAACTGCAGCATCTGTACCAGCAGGAATAGATGTAACAAATTTACCATTCATCATCCAACCAACGAAAATTCTATTTTCTTTTGTTGGAGTAGGAAGTACACTTAAGCCAGTTACAGAATCAAATGATTTTGGAGCTGTACTTTCAAGTTTTCCACCATCTAATTCATAATTGATAGCCTTAAATGTTAATGGTTGTCCATATAGAGGAACATTAGCTTCTTCTGCATAATAAGGTTCCCAAGTAGCACTTAAGAACATTCCTGCAACAGGAGTTGTATCATAATAGTTATTTGTAGCATCAATTGTAAATAACATTGAGTTCTTAACATAGTGTGTAGCAGCACATTGATATATCTTGTTATAGTTAACATGAGCAACAAAGTTTTCAGCATTTCTTGATGCAACGTTGTCAATTCTAACTGCCATATAACTATTTCTTACTGTATTGTATAAGAAATCAAGTACAACTTTACCTTCATCACTACCTTTGTAACTAGCAATAGTTAAAGCAGCATGGCTACCAGTTGTTTGACCATTATTTACAAATACGTTATTTTGAATACTATAGTTACCTTCACAATAACCTTTAATCCATAATACATATTGTGAATAATTTTCAAAATGGTTACCAACGATTTCAACATCGCCCTTTATACCAAATACACTTGTATCAACGATTTTAATACCATCATTATAATTCTTTCTAGCACCAACGAATTTACTATCCTTAATAGTTAATCCATTTAATCTTGCACCATAAAGGATCATCGGTCTACCATCTTTTGCATTAGTATTTAAAACATTTTTAATAACAACGTTCTTGTACTCAACTCCTTCAGTAGTTGTAAAGAAGTAAAGTGGGGCATTATTTGATTCATATTGAGGATTTTGAAGAGTTTCAAAAATATGAACATTAACGATTGTTAAGTTTTCAATTGATACATTGGTTGCGGCAATTCTTGCAGCACCAGTAATTTGGATACCATCAATTGTAACATCGTTTGCTTGAACTAATAAATCAGATGCAAATACTGTTTCTTCACTTCTTGTACTATTAACAGGGTTAACACCTGCGTTTGCACCTGCGATAACGATACCAGAAACAGTGATTGTAGTGCCTTCATAAGTACCTGCATCAACTTTAATTGTGTCGCCAGCTTTAGCAACAGCTAGAGCTTCAGCAAGAGTTTTATAAGTACGTTCAGCACCAACGAAAATAACATTTTCTTCACCTGATGCAACACGCCATTTAGCAGTTAATTCTAAGTTACCAGTAGTCTTAGCAGTAATTGCGGTAATTAAAACATCACCACTATACCAACCTGCAAAGTCAAAGCCTTCTTTAACAGGAGTAACAAGAACAACTTCAGTTCCACCTACATATGAAGTAGGGCCTTCAATTGTCTTACCAGCAGGAAGTTTTGCTTCGAAATCAGCAAATTCAACTGTTGAGTAATCAGCACTTCTTGGCCAACTATCCCATTTACTTTGGTTAATGAAACCATGAACATTACCTCTTAAAATAGTGTTATGGAATTCACCATTCTTATCAGCGATATTTGATTTATATTGATCATTAACTTTAGCACAGTATTCAGTAACAAATGTTCTTACCCATGCCCATTCAGCATATTTAGCATTATCAAAGAAATCATCTAAATTGCCATAATTATAAGATACATCCATAAAGTCAGCAGGGGTTAAAGCACCACCAGTGTATCCTTTTTCTGTTGTAATATATTCAACATAAACATTCATAAATGCTTGAGCCATTTCTTCATAAGAAGTAATCTTAGAAACTGGCCATGCACCTTCTTTTAGATCATATGTAATTGTAAATTCAGTTTGTACAGCTTTTTCTTCCCAATGAGCAACAAGTGCAACATCAGCAGTTGTATCAGCAGAAATGCTTTCAACTTTTTCTTCACCTTTAAACCAGCCTAAGAATATGAATCCTTCTTTTGTAGGAACTGGAAGTGTTTCAAGTCCAACACCTTCATAGAATTTGCTTGGATATTCAGCAGGCATTACACCTTCAGCAGGATCAAATGTAATTGTATGAGATGCATTTTCTTGCCATTTAGCTGTTAATGTAACTTTACCTTCTTGAGTTGCGGAAATACTTTCAACTTGTTCTTCACCAATGAACCAACCTAAGAATGTGAATCCAACTTTTGTAGGAACTGGAAGTTCAGCAAGACCTTTACCAAATACATATTCAGTAGCAGCACCTTCAGGAAGAACACCTTCATCAAGAACATAAGCTATTTCATATTTAGGAACATCGAATTTTGCAACTAATTCAAGATTACCAACTGTACCTTTTTCAATCTTTTCAACTTTTACTTCACCAATGAACCAACCTAAGAATATAACTTTATCTTTTACTACTGTAGGAAGATTAACTTCATCAAGAACTGTATAAGTTGTCTTCACACCACAGTATTCATTCCAGCTATTCTTAACTTCATCAGATGTACAATCAACTGTAGTAAATTTACTTGCTAATTTACCATAAGTTTCTACATAAGTTTCATTCCACTTTGCAGCATTAATGCCTAATAAGTAAACTGCAACGTTTTGAGTAGCATATCCATTAACACTAATTGGATCAGCTAACATATCTTGTAGATATTGTGTATCAATTCCTTGGGCTTTTGCTAAAGGAATTAATGCTTTAAAGATCCAAGACCATTTAGCAAACATTTCTGCATCTTTCCAGAATGAAGTCTTTTGTCCATTACTCCAATATTGAGCAGGTGTAGTCATTTCAACTTTTGCAAATTTACCAAAGTCTTTCATGAAGTCATTTACCATTTCTTCACGTGTTGCATAAGCACCGATTAAAGATCCACCATCTAGTGTATAAGTGATTTGGTAATTGATTAATTCCCACTTAGCAACAAGTGAAATATCAGCACTAGTACCTTTTTCAATCTTTTCAACTTTTTCTTCACCATTATACCAACCTAAGAATGTGTAACCTTTTCTTTCTGCAAGAGGTAATACAAATTCTTCATTAGGTCTTATAGTACTCTTAACACCACAGTAAGCAACAAAGCTATTCTTAACTTCATCAGATGTACAATCAACTGTAGTAAATTTACTTGCTAATTTACCATAAGTTTCTACATAAGTTTCATTCCACTTTGCAGCATTAATGCCTAATAAGTAAACTGCAACGTTTTGAGTAGCATATCCATTAACACTAATTGGATCAGCTAACATATCTTGTAGATATTGTGTATCAATTCCTTGGGCTTTTGCTAAAGGAATTAATGCTTTAAAGATCCAAGACCATTTAGCAAACATTTCTGCATCTTTCCAGAATGAAGTCTTTTGTCCATTACTCCAATATTGAGCAGGTGTAGTCATTTCAACTTTTGCAAATTTACCAAAGTCTTTCATGAAGTCATTTACCATTTCTTCACGTGTTGCATAAGCATTAACGATTTTACCTTCTGCAAGGTCTAAAGAAATGTTGTAAATAAGTTCTTTCCAACTTGCAACAATTTCAAGATCTCCAGTTGTACCTTTTTCAATTGTTTCAACTTGTTCTTCACCTTTAAACCATCCTAAGAATTCATTATTTTCTTTAGAAGGATCAGAAAGGGTGATTGGTAATTCTTCAACAGTATAAGTTGCAGGATTAGATTCAGCATTTTTACCATCACCAAGTTTATAAGTAATATTATAAGTAATTACTTCAAATTTAGCAACTAAATTCATATTACCAACATTTTCTTTAGTGATTTGTTTAACTTCTTCTTCACCATTATACCATCCTAAGAATGTATAACCAGCTTTTTCAGCAGGGTTTAATACGATAGGATTTTCTAAATCATTAATTGTATAAGATTTAGGATTTTCAGTAGCAACTGTTCCACCATTTAATTCATAATTTAAACTATAATTTGTTAATTTCCATTGAGCGATAAGTGTAATATCACCATATGTACCTGCAGGAATTTCTTTAACAACTTGTGCAGTTTCACCTTGTACTAGTTTCCAACCTACAAATGTGTAACCAAATTTAGTTGCTGGAGCAAGTTTAATTGGTAAATCGACAGCACAATATGCTGGTAAATTACTTTCTGCATTTTCTCCACCATCAAGTTCATAAGTAATATTAAAGTCTGATTCAATAACTTTAATTGATACTTGTGTTTCATATTCTTCACCAGAATAGTCAGATACAACTACTCTTATTGTACCTTCACCTAATGCGATAGGATCAAGAATACCATCTTCAGTTATTGTTGCAACTTCAGGACTTAAATCTAAAGCATAGAATTTCGCAACAGCATCAGTATAATTTAAGTACAATTCATGAGGAATTAATCCTTTGTCGCCTTTTAGAACAATAATTGGATCATCAGCTCTAAAGCTTGGTAATGCAGCTTTAATAACTTTAACAACTGCCTTATCATAAACAGATGCTTTATTTTTCCAATATACTTTAACTTCAACTGTTCCTTCGCTGACAGGATAAATTGTTCCGTCAACATAGCGAGCAATTTCTTCGTTTGAAGATTCATAAACAAGTTCAAGTTCTGCTTTATTTACTGTAGCAGAAGCTTTTACCACAGGTTCTAATTGATAGTGCGTTTGCATTCTAACTTCATATTCATTTTGTTCAAAATAAATACGAACAGTTTCTTTGTTATCACAACCAACAACGCAAAGAACCGTAGCAATAAGTGTTAAAAATAAGAAAATTCTTTTTCTAAGTTTAAACATTTTTTTTCTCCTTTACCTTTCTTAATTTTTACACTTTATTATAACATTTTTATTTTTATTTGTAAAGCGTTTTCATTTTTTATTTTTAAAAAAAACTTAATGGGTCTAAATTCCCACTAAGTTTTTTGGTTTTTATTCACCTTTATCCACAATTGGAGCGAATTGTGATGATCCAGGAATAGTTGTCCAAAGCGTAATAGACTCTGATTTTCCATCTTTAGAAACAGTAATTGTATAACTTACTGATTTTGCTTTTACATCTTGTTTAATTACACGTCCTAGATTATTTACATATTCAGGATTATTTGATTTAAATGTTACAGTATAACCAGCATATTTAGTTATCATATCATATTCAAATTGAACTAATTCCATAAATTTACCCCAGAAACCATTACTACGCATTGTAGCAGGACAAGGTTTACCACTAAAATAGTGGTGAGGCTTAACATCATCAATTGTTAAATTATTAGTTTTCATTAAATTTGCGACAAGTTTTGCGGTCTTTTGCCATGTATAATAGATATCAGAACCTTTATTAACAGTTGTCTCCATTCCAATACCATTCATATTGCCACCGTAATTGGCAATCTTTAAATATGTTTTATTGTAGTATGTATTACCCATATAGTAATAACCATTTTGAACTACTACACGCACACCCATATCATTGATTGATTCAGTTGTTAAAATTTTACCATCGTTAGTTGGAGCTTCAATTAACGTTTTTACACCATTTAAAGCATAATATCCATCTTCAGTAATTGTTACTTTTGGATGAGTATCATCGGTTGATTTAACTCCTGTTTCAATTAAACGATATTCACTAGCTGAAGAATGTCCATCCCCCGCATGATATGCTACTTCATTATCAGGAATATGATGATAAATTCCATCATTTGATACAGTGTAATGCCATGAAGTGCCACCGCCACCTTCAACAATATATTTAGCATGAGCAAGTCCATTCGCAGTTGAGGCTGATGAAGCTGTATCATGAACTACAATATAGAATTTTTCTCTTACTTCACCAGGACGATTACTCATATTAGATGGTACTAAATAATTTTCATTTACCACAAATGGTTCAAATAAATAATCAGTAACACTTCCTAAAAGACGATGTTCATATACAAATTGATATCCTGTTACAGTAATATTCTTAGCAATTACTTCCGCCGCCGCATTATCAACAAAGTATCTTAATAATTCACTCATTTTACCAACTCCTTGTTTTACAGTTACCCCAATTGAGGCATAAATATTACTATTTTCTTCACAACATACACTAATTAAAGTACTGCCTTCACTAATACCTGTGACTACACCATCACTTACTTTAGCGATAGTTTCATTATCACTATACCATACAAGTTTTGTCGAATCAATATTTCTAGCAATCATATATGGAGAAACAATTATTTTAACAGTATCGCCAATTCCAATTACTTGACTAGTTTCATATGATAAATCAAGACGCGATAATCCCCAATAACTTGTTAATACAACATTGTAATTAGTATTAACTGGAATTTCAAATTTCATTTTATCTAAATCTAAAGATAAACTACTATCATTAATTTTCCAACCTAAGAATGAAGCATCATCTCTTGTTAACAAAGGAAGAGAAATAGGTAAATCATCAATACTAAATTTAGTGTAAGTTTCTAAATAATCAGCAGGAATTAAAGCTTTGTCTTCATCACTTATATCAAAAGTAATTGAATAAAAAACATCTTCAACTGTTATTTCAATACTATCAGTAAATCCACTTTCCGTGCGAACAGTAACTTTTGATTTTCCAACTGTTAAGGCATCAACTCTACCTTTTTCATTTACCATTAGAACACTTGGATCTTCTATTTCAAATGTAAAGTTTTCACTGTATTCTTTAGGACTAAATGAAACAGTTAAAAATTGAACACCATCACGTTTCATTGTTTCACTACCTAATAATTTCATTGAAACAACATTAACTATAATGGTATCATCATAATAACCATTTAGTTTGATTGTTATTGTAGCCTTGCCTTCTTTTATGCCCTTTAAATGATGTTTATCAACTACTTCAACTACACTTGAATCACTTGATATTAAAGTATAATCTTCAAATTCTGTTACACCTTCCATATAAACTTTAAATTCACCTATACCATTTACTGAAAGTCCTTTTTGATAGTTATATTTAAAATTCATAATTACTTCAACTGTAACACTTTGTTCTTCACCATTCCATTTAAGGGTTAATGTCGCTTTACCGACTGATACTGCTTCAATTTTACTTAACGAGATTACTTTGACAACTTCCGGATTACTAGATATAAGTTCAGCATCTTTCATCTTCTTATCTTGAGCATTTGTACATTCAATGGTTTGAATTTCGCCTTTTCGCATTGTTGGGGCAAGATTAATGCTAAGTTTATCAATTACTTCAACATTGTATTCTCTTGTATAAGTATCACAAGTAACTGTTACTTTGGTTGTACCTAATTTTTGAGATACAAGGCTTCCTTTTTGATAAGTAATAACACTAGAATCTTCAACATTAACTTCATAATCAGTGATAGTATCACTATTTAATACTACTTCTAAACGATGACGTGTATTACATATCATTTTATCAGGAATATTAACATACATACCTTCGCCTACGGTAATTTTACGGTTCAAAGTTTCTTTATTAATTTTGATAGTAATTTCAGTTTCTCCCATCTTACATGCAACAAGTTTATTTCCATTTACTTTAATAATACTTTCATTTAAACTTGTCATTTCAAATGTTTCTTCAGCTTTTACTTCATAAATTTCACCAAGCGCCATATTTGTTGGAACAAGGTTTTTGTACTTATCATCTTTTTCTTTTTTTCCACAACTTGCAAAATTTATTACACAAATGAATAAAAATGATAAGCATAAAATATTAAATATTCTTTTATTTATTCTCATATTCTCACACTCCTTCTATCATTATAACATTTTTTAAGTTTTTTTTCAATATAATTACGAAAAAAAGAATAACACCCATTTCATAAGTGTTATTCTTCAAAAAAATGAAAAGTTATTTTTTGTCTTTAAAGAATCGTTTAATACGATCAAAGATACTATTGTTTGCGGTTTCATCAGTATTTGATAATTCTGTAAACAAATCTTTTTGTTTGCTAGTGAGCTTAGTTGGTGTTACCACTTTTACAGTTACATATTGATTACCACATCTACCAGTGATTTTATTATCAATACCTTTACCAGACATTTTGAATTTAGTACCAGTTTGGGTACCTGCTGGAATCTTTAGGTTAACCATTCCTTGTAAAGTTTTTACTTCAATGGTTGCCCCTAAAGCGGCTTGACTAAATGTTATTGGTAATTCTAACATTATATCATTACCATCTCTCATAAAGATTTCATGTGGTTTAACTGTAACACGAATTAATAGATCGCCTTTTGAGCCACCGTTTGTTCCGGCTTCCCCTTCACCTGCTAAACGAATAGTTTGATCATTATTAATTCCGGCCAAAATATTGACGTTGATAGTTTTATTTTTCTTAACACGTCCACTGCCATTACATACATGACAAGCATGGGCGATTTTTTTACCACGACCATTACAATCAGGACATACAGTTTCAGTTGAAATACGTCCTAAAATTGTTGCTTGTTGAACTACAACACGACCAGTACCATGGCACTTTGGACAAGTAGTTACATCGTTTGGAGTTTCAGCTCCCGATCCATGACAATTTTCGCATTCTTCATAACGGCTGATATTTATTGGTTTTTTAACACCAAACGCAGCTTCTTCAAATGTTAGTGTTACATCGACAATTATGTCTTTTCCCCGTGTTGCTCCAGTGCTACCTCTTGTTGAGCGACCTCCCCCAAAGAAACTGCTAAAGATATCTTCAAATCCGCCAAATCCACCAAAACCACTTGTGCTTCCATTAAAGCCAGAACCGCCAAATCCATTAGTTGGATCTTCGGTTCCGTAATTGTCATAATTTGAACGTTTTTCTGGATCGCTTAAACAATCATAAGCAACTTGAATTTCGGCAAATTTTTCAGTAGCATTGGGGTCAGTACTGACATCAGGATGATATTTTTTCGCAAGGCTACGATATGCTTTTTTAATCTCATCTTGTGTGGCATTCTTATCTACGCCTAACACTTCATAATAATCTCTTTTTGTTGCCATAAATGACCCCTCTCCATTCTATTATATTTTTATACTAGTATTTATATTATTTAACATCTTCGTAATCAGCATCAACAGTGTTATCATCACCAGAGTTATTGTTGTTGTTATCACCATTTTCAGCTTGACTCTTGGCTTGTTGTTCTTTTTGAATCTTTTCGTATGCTTTTATCGCAATTGATTGAGCATCTTTTTCAAGAGCTTCTTTCTTTGCCTTAATTTCACTTAAGTCAGTTCCTTCAAGAGCTTTCTTCAATTCTTCTTTTGCGGCTGTAACTTTAGATTTTTCTTCTTCAGTTGCTTCATCACCTAAATCAGCTATTGATTTATCAACCGCAAACATTAATTGTTCACATTCATTACGAAGATCAGCTTCATCTTTCTTAGCTTTATCACTAGCCGCATTTTCTTCTGCTTCTTTAACCATACGGTCAATTTCTTCTTCACTTAAGCCATTACCATCACTGATTGTAATAGTTTGAGATTTACCAGTTCCTAAATCTTTGGCACTAACATGAACGATACCATTAGCATCAATATCAAATTTTACTTCAATTTGAGGAACACCACGAGGAGCAAGTGGAAGACCAACTAATTGGAACTTACCTAAAGTCTTATTGTCGGCAGCCATACTTCTTTCACCTTGTAGAACATGAATTTCAACTCCAGGTTGATTATCAACAGCAGTTGAGAAAATTTGTGATTTAGTAGTAGGAATTGTCGTATTACGTGGAATTAATACGGTGCATACGCCACCTAAAGTTTCAATACCAAGTGATAGAGGTGTAACATCTAGCAATAATACATCTTTAACATCACCAGCAAGAACACCACCTTGAATTGCGGCACCCATTGCTACTACTTCATCAGGGTTAATACTACGGTTAGGTTCTTTGCCTAATTCACGACGTACTAATTCTTGAACAGCAGGGATTCTTGTTGAACCACCTACTAATAATACTTGGTCAAGATCACTTGCTTTAAGTTTAGCATCGCGTAAAGCTTGACGTACAGCATTAGTTGTTGATTCAATTAAATCACGAATTAATTCTTCAAATTTAGCTCTTGTTAAAGTCATATCAAAGTGAATAGGATTACCACTAGCATCAACAGTAATAAATGGAATGTTAATGTTAGTTTGAGCCATACTACTCAATTCCTTCTTAGCCTTTTCAGCTTCCATCTTTAATCTAAACATAGCAGATTTATTAGTTGATAAATCAATGCCATTAGCTTTCTTAAATTCTTCAACTAAATATTTTACAACACGATTATCAAAGTCATCACCACCAAGACGGTTGTTACCAGCAGTTGCCAATACTTCATATGTGCCATCAGCAAGTTGTAAGATAGATACATCGAATGTACCACCACCAAGGTCATAAACTAAGACAGTTTGTTCCTTTTGACTTTGCTTATCAATGCCATATGCAAGAGCTGCAGCCGTAGGTTCATTGATAATACGTTTTACATCAAGGCCAGCAATCTTACCAGCATCTTTAGTTGCTTGTCTTTCGGCATCATTGAAGTATGCAGGAACTGTAATAACTGCTTCTGTTACTTTTTCGCCTAAATATGCTTCAGCAGTAGCCTTTAAATTTTGTAGAATCATTGCTGAAATCTCTTGTGGTTTATAAGACTTACCAGTAGATTTAATTTTTACTTCATAGTCTGTTCCCATATGTCTCTTAATTGAAAATACTGTATCAAGGTTAGTAGCAGCTTGACGACGTGCATTTTCACCAACAATTATTTCCCCATTTCTGAAAGCTACAACTGATGGTGTAGTTCTCATACCTTCGGCGTTAACAATAACTTTTGGTTCGCCACCTTCCATAACCGCAACACATGAATTTGTTGTACCTAAGTCAATACCTATAATTTTGCTCATAATAAATTTCCTCCTAAATTCTTTTTTTTATTTACTTACTTTGACCATACTTGGTCTTAACACACGGTCTTTATAAATGTATCCAGTCATTAATTCTTCAACTACAATATTTGATTCAGTGCCTTCTACTTCGATTGTTTCAATAGCTGAATGATATGCTGGATCAAAAGGTTTACCTAAAGCCTCAATTGGTTTTACCCCATTTTTCTCTAAAATTTGTTTAAATGATTTATCAATCATAACAAATCCATCAAGAAATTGTTTTAATTTTTCATCATCTGTTTTTATATTAACAGCTTTATCAAATATATCAACAATATCAATTAGTTGCATTAAAAAATCAGATAAAGCATATTTTCGATCTTTTATTCTTTCTTCATTTGTTCGCTTCTTGAAGTTTTCAAGTTCAGCTAAACTCCTTAATAATTGATCTTTTAATTCCGCATTTTCTTTTTTTAATGCTTGATTTTCTTCATATAAATGATTTTTCTTATGTTTTTTATTTTTTTTATTTTCTTCAGACATATCGCTTTCAACTTCTTTTGTTTCTTCAACTACTTCAGCCTCAGGTGCTATATCCATTTCTTTTTCTTCTTCACGGTAACGATTGTTTTCCATTATACTCCTCCCTTATAATACTTTTTTAATGTTTTTCGCAATATGTTCAAGTAAAGGAATTACCTTAACATATTCCATTCTCGTAGGTCCTAAAATACTAATGGTACCAACACTACCTTCCTTAGTTTCATAAGGAACTGTTACAACTGAACAATTTTCCATTACTTTTATTTCATTTTCAGTACCTATTTTAATAGTTAATCCTGAAGCATCAGTGTTAATAACACGTAAGATGTTCTTTCTTTCCATCGCATTAAATAAACTTTTGACTTTTTCAATGTCTTGGAATTCCGGTTGTGATAACATATTATATTGTCCAACCAAATGATATTTATCGACTGCCATATTCATAAAGGCATCAAGGAATGTATTAACTAATTCATTATGATAATTTAAATAATCTCTTATCTCATCATTTAAATTAGGATTGTTAATCACATTTTTAATATCACTAACTAAAACATTGTGAAGAATTTCGTCTAAGACGCTTACTACTTGTTCAAGTTCTTTTGAACTAATGGCCTCAGGAACAAGAATTTTTTTACTTTCAACATGGCCATGGTCAGTTACCATAAGGATAACTGCTTGGTTTCCTTTTAAAGATATGAATTCTAGTTTCTTAATTCTTGAAGTATACGCAGTCTTACCAAGAGCAATGGATGCATAATTAGTAAGTTGTGATACCATATCCATTGATTCATATAATGCTTGTTCTAGCGATATATTAGGTCTTTCAAAGATTTCATCAAGCATTGGAAAATCATCATTTGTGGTTTCGTTTCGTCGCATTATTTCTTCAACATATAAACGATAACCTTTTTCTGATGGTACTCTTCCACTAGAAGTATGCATCTTTTCTAGATATCCTAATTCTTCGAGTTCTGCCATATCGTTTCTTAATGTCGCTGTTGAAAAGTTAAGTTCTGGTCGCTTTGATAATACTAGTGACCCCACAGGCTCATTTGTTTTTACGTATTCTTCAACAATTCCAATAAGAACTAATTTTTGTCTTTCGGTAATCATTAAACCGCCTCCTTTAGCACTGTTTCAAACTTACTGCTAATATTATACCACAATATTTTAGCAATGTCAAGTGATTAGTGCTAATTTTTTTAAAAAAATAAAGATTAATTCAATTTTTTTTGAATTAACCTTTATTATTATAAGATTATTTATGTTTTTTATACCCTAAATTTGAAGTTTATTTTACTTACAAATAGTGATTATACTTCAATTCATCCCTTAAGGTGGTTGCATCACCATGACCTGGATAAACAATATAATTATTTTTTTGTTTCTTTAACATTTCAAGTGATTGCATCATCTTAATGGCACTACCGGTATCAAGGTCAGTACGACCAATTCCTTCTTTAAACAAAAAATCACCACTAAATAAATTATCATCTAAAATATAGCACATCATACAATTGGTATGTCCCGGTGTATACCAACATTTTATCTTAAAAGGGCCTAAGATAATAGTTTCGCCATCTTGAACTTCTTGAACTTTGTCTTTTTCTATTAAAGTAGGATTATTTTCACCAAAGTAAGTAGCACAACTAGAAACTACATTTTCAAGTTTAGCCTTAGCGTTTTTATGCATATAAACTTTAAAGTTACTAAGTTTCATTAAATCCTTTAACGCTTTAAAATGATCGTAATGGCCATGTGTTAGTAGTACTCCTTCAATTTTACGACTTGCAATATATTTTTGTAAAATTTTTAGGTTATTGGCTGGATCTATTATGATGCATGAATCACTAGTATATACTAAATACGTGTTAGCATTTTGAGAATTATCACAAAATGTTTCAATTTGATAGTTCATTATTTAATTTTAGGTAGACTTGCGGCAGCGATAGATTGACCAACACGACGAGAATTTTCGTCTGGCATCATTATTTTAATATTAGCATACTCAGGAAATTCATTTTTTAAAACCTCATTAGCCTTATCAACAACAATTGTACCACCATCACCACTTGTTACACGGCCTAATAATAATAAATATTTAATATCATAGAATTCACTATAATAAGCAAGTGTATAGCCTAAATAAATACCAATGTTTTCATAAATTTGAATAGCTCTTGGATCTTTTTTCTTCATTAAGTTTTGAACAACTTTAAGTTTTTCAGCAGGAGATAATGATTCATCAAGTTCAATACCTGCAAATCCAGCTAGTTTAATAACACCATCTTGGCTGAAGTATTTAACACCACAACCATAGTCACCACTCCATTCATCAACCATCGCACCTTTATTATAATCAACAGGAACAAAGGCAAGTTCACTTAACCAACCATTTAGATTACCATCTTTATTAATGTAACCTGCGGCTTCACTTGTTCCCATAGCAATACCTAAAACGCAACCATCATTAAGGTCCATCGCTCCCGCAAGGGCAGTAACATCCCCATCATTGGCAACTTCAAGAGGAACATCTCCAATTTCTTTAGCACAATTGATATACATCTTTCGAACAACACGATCAAAGTCAGCATCGTTTACTTTAATAAATAAAGAAGCAACACGAACTTCATTATCAATATAAATACCAGCACTACTTACACCAATTGCATCAACTCTAGGCATTTTTGCGGCTGCACGTTTAAAACTATCTAATATACCAGCGTAATGATATTCAGGATCACTATTAATCTTAGGGAACCACACTACTTCTTCACTATAAACAACTTTACCATCTATAACTGCACTAACTTTACGGTCAGATCCCCCCGCATCAAAACCAATACGACAGCCATCTAGGTTACCACCTGCTGGAAGGCTTGCTTCAACACTTGTTGGAACTTCATTAAATTCACAAGCAATTACTTCAAATGGTTTATCATAAACTTTAGCCATAAAGTTAACATCAAAACTTCTTGAACCATTTACTGAAAATACTTCTTGCATTTTCTTAACTAATTCAGAATTACCACCTAAATAAATTTTATAACCACCAACAACCCAAAGGATACTCTTGATTAACCTTTCAATCATTTCTTCATTTTCGGCAGATACTCCTGGTAAAACCTTTAAATCATAACGGTAACGATAACCTTTATTTCTTTCCACACAAATTGCAAAAGGCACTGTACCTTTTTCTTTAAATTCTTTTAACTTAAGAGCCATTGGCATAAAGCTAGGTTCTAGACTTGGAACATATTTCATTTTTTCTTCCTCCTATAATTTATATGTTTTTTATTTTTAACTATTTAATTAGATGTTCGTATATTCCATCTAAATTATATCTTCTTCGTTCATCTTGAACAAAGATATGAACAATTACGGAATTTAAATCAACTAAAAACCAAGTTGTTTCATTTCCCGAATTAAAACTTCTTACTTCAAACCCTAACAATGGGGCTTCTTTTTTTAAGTAATTAGCCGCAGCACTACCTTGTCTATTACTATTTACAGAGCATATTATTACTGTATCATAATAAGGGGTATAAGTAGTTGTATCATATACTCTTACATCAGTGACAACAACTTTATCTAATATTTTCAATAATTCTTCAATCATTTTTTATTACCTCTTTATAATAATTATAGGTTTCAATACTTAATGGATAAATATCTGAATTTTTCGCCTTTAAGTACTTAAATTGCTCTTCAAGCATTATGACAATTGCTTCATCTAAATTTTCAAATGCTATTTTTCTTACTTTTTCAAAATAATCACCAACACGTCCTAATTCAATATAATCACTTAAAAATATTAATTTTTCAAGATTTGTCATCTTTTTATGACCTGTAGTATGATAAAATATTGCTTTTAAAACTTCTTCATCATTAATGTGATATTTTATTTTTGCAACAACTGCCCCCGTAAAAGCATGCCAAATGGAGGGAACATCTAAAAGTTCTTTTGTTATCATTTTTGGCAAATAAAGTTCTAATAGTTCAAAATTTTCCTCATTACTTAAATTTTTGGTAATATCATGTAAAAGACTAGCTTCTCTTATTTTATTATTATCAACCTTTAAATGGTAATACTCATTTAATTTAAGGGCCATTTCCATAACCCCAACACTATGGGCATATCTTGGGTGATTTTTTAATTCTTCTTCATTTATCATAAAACACTCTTTATTAAGGTATATCCAATTTTAGAAGACATTGTTAAATTAATTTTCAAGCCTTCCCCTTTTAAATGGATAAAACCAACTCCTGAAATTATTAAATCATAAAAATCATCGTTGGGAATTTCTAATTCAACAGTTTGTTCAATTCCTAAACGTTCTTTTTCTTCTACCTTAAGGGGAGGTACAAGTAATTTACAGATTTGAGTCTCTTTGATTTTATCACTATTTTGAAGTTTGGTACGATGCAAATATAGTTCATTTGAAACAAAGAAACTTGTAGAAATATTCACACCTTCAATAAAATCAAGCTTAACAAGTCCCCCTAAGAAAATAGTTTGTTCTTTATTTAATTGAAATGTTCTTACCTTTAAAAATGACTTAGGGGTTAAAATTTTAACTGACTCATAATCTAAATATGCATTAAAAGATTGATCATTGATAATACCTGGAGTATCATACATATAAAATTTACTACCAAGTTCAACTTTAATCATATCCATAGTCGTTTGAAATTGATCACTAGTTGTTAAGGCATCATTTATAGAACCATAACATATTTCTTTAACACTATTAATAAATGTTGATTTACCAACACTCGCATTTCCAACTACATAGCAATTATTAAAGTTTGGTCTATTAGTATATTTGTTCATTCTCATTTTATCAATTTTCTTAAGTACATTTTCAATATTCTTTTTGGAACGAGCTGAAATCAAATATGTGCCAATAACATTAAGTTTGTACTCACAAGCAAGTTTTTTTGCACTATCTTCAATATGACGTAGTTTGATGTTTTTAGGCATTAAATCAACTTTATTAATTAAGATGATTACTTTTAAATTTCCAATTATTTTAGCTATTTTTTTAGAAAGACCACTATAAATATCAAGTACATCAATAAGTAGTAAAACAACATCATGCTTATTATTTATTCTTACTTTATTCATTTTATCTTCAAAAGCTTTATTATCAATTTGAGGAACATATCTACGATTATAATGAATAATATCAAAGCATCTTTTACAATATACTTGTTCCCCATTTTCAATAATATGAATTTCACTAACATATCCTAATTTCTCAGGATCAGTTGTTTGAAGATTAACACCACAACCTATACACTTCATTATGCTTTCTCCTTAAACTTTAAAATTGCACAAGCAATTTCAGGATTTTCCTTCATCATCTTTTTGATTATTCTTTTTTCACGTAACCGGTTTATTTTAGTATACCACTTTTGATGTTTTACATCAATCGTTTTAACAAGAATACTTTGAATTCCTAAATTATTAGCACAAGCAATATCTGTTACTAGTTGATCACCTAATAAAATAGTTTCTTCAAGTTTTATCTTGTTATTTTTCAAATATTCTTCTAACCTTTTTGATGATGGTTTATTAGCCTTTGTTAAGTAACCATCAATATTAAATGTTTCCTTTAATTTTAAAATTCTACTATCATTGTTATTAGTAATAATATAAAGTTTTAATCCTGCCTCATTTAGTTTTTTTTTCCATGCAATTAAAGAACTAGTTGCTTTAGTATCATAATAAGGAAGTAAAGTATTATCTAAATCTGAAATGATAATTTTTTTACCTTGTGCATATAATTTATTAAAGTCAATGTCATAAATTGATGAAAAAACAAATGTTGGTGTATATTTACTCATTTCATATTACCTCTAGTTATATTATACCAAATTTTGTTAATTTTGTCTATTAATTAATTACAAGGAGGACTAAAATGTTTAATCTACTATTATTATTTTTACTGCCACTAGTGGGAGCCATCAACTCTCAGAGTTTTCCGGAAGTCTTAAGTAGTGAAGATGAAGAAAAATACTTAAAGGCTTGGAAAAATAAAGACTTAAATGCTCGTAATACTTTAATTGAACATAATTTAAGGCTAGTTGCTCACATTGTTAAAAAGTTTGAAAACTGTAAAGAGAATAAAGATGATCTTTTATCAATTGGAGCATTTGGTTTAATTAAAGCCGTTGATACCTATAATTTTGAAAGTAACACTAAACTTGCAACCTACGCCGCAAGATGTATTGAAAATGAAATTTTAATGCATTTAAGGAGTAATAAAAAATATAAAGACACAGCTTCATTATATGCCCCAATTGGTGAAGATAAGGAAGGAAATGAAATCAGACTTTATGATATTATTGAAGATCCTTCCCCTAGTATGCTTTCAAATATTATTCAAAATGAACATGCAAAAGCAATTCATGAAGCCTTAAATACTTTAAATGAAAGAGAATTAGATATTATTTCTAGACGTTTTGGCTTAAACAATCATATGGTTGAAACCCAAAAAGAAATTGCAAAAAGCTTAGGAATTAGTCGAAGTTATGTATCACGAATCGAAAAAAGAGCTTTAACTAAATTATATCTTTTCTTAAAAGACTAAATTCAACCTTTTTTTTAAAAAATATTATATAATGTTTAGTAGAGGTGATTTTATGGAACAATTTTATCGAACTTCCTTATTAATAAAAGAAGAAAAACTTCATGAATTAAGCACTAAAACCGTTTTATTATGTGGAGTTGGTGGGGTTGGTTCTTACGCTTTTGAAGCCTTAGTCAGAATGGGGATTGGTAACTTTATTATTGTTGATAATGATATCGTTAGTATTACAAACTTAAATAGACAACTCATTGCCTTACATTCTACGCTTGGACAAAGTAAAGTCAAGGTTGCAAAAGAAAGAGCAATGGATATTAATCCTCATGTAAACATTAAAGCTTTACCTCTTTTTATAAGTAAAGATACCATTGATGAAATTTTTAATTCAAAAATTGATTATGTTATCGATGCAATTGATAATGTGACCGGCAAACTTTTAATAATTGAACATGCCATTTCTAATAATATTCCTATTATTTCATCAATGGGAACTGGCAATAAGTTAGACCCTACAAAATTAAAAATAACCGACATTCAAAAAACTGAATATTGTCCACTCGCAAAAGTAATGCGTTATGAACTTAAGAAACGCAATATCAAGCATGTTAAGGTACTATTTTCAACTGAACTTATACCTTATCTTCCTAAAGTCAAAGATGAAGAAAACCCGAATAAAACCATTATTGGTTCAGTTAGTTTTGTTCCAAGCGTTGGTGGAATCTTAATTGCTAGTGAAGTCATCAAAGATTTAATTAAATAAACTTAAAAACCATACCTTCTAAAGATATGGTTTTTTCTTATGTAAATGCAATGATTTAAAATACCAAAAAGGAATTTTATATACTATCTTAGAAATTCAAGAAAATAACTTTTTTAAATTTCTATTTTTTCAATTATATCTTTACACAACCTTCCAGCCTTTTCACTTGCCTTGATGGAGAAGGTTCCATAATCTATAGCATCAGTTGAACCAATAATATCAGAAATAGTTCTTATCACAAGGCATGGTAATTTATAAAGATAACAAGTATGAAAAACTGCTGTAGTTTCCATATCAAATGTAAGCACATCATATTTTAAAAAATATCTATTAACAAGAGTTTGACACTTATCATATGAAGTAACAAATTGATCACCTGAAAGAGCAGTTCCAAAATATACATCACTTGGAACTATTAAGTGAAGTTGTTCTTGAAGCGACTCATCAATTTTAAAATATGGAGGCATATCTTCAAGTTGGCCATAAGCAAGGTCAGTATAAGCATCATCAAGCATATCAACATCTGAATAAAGGGATTTTGTTACAATTACACTATCAAGGGTCTTAAGGGTACGCTTATATCCCCCCGCAATCCCCATATTAATAACAAGACATGGATGAAATTTGCCAATTAACATTGTTAAGATAATGGCTGATGAAACTTTTCCAATTCCTGATTTTGAAAGAATAATTTGATAATTGCCAAGTTTTCCAACATAAATTTTTTTATTATTTAAGTCTTCTTCTTGTAAATTTTCAAGATAACTTTTAAATGTTAAAAGTTCCTTGTCCATTGCTACAACGATAACTATAGTTTTCATTATTTTTTCTTAGTAGAACGTTTCTTTTCAGGAACAGTTGTTGGATCTTTTTCGGAAATTCTTTCAATTTTTACTTCAAATTGTTCACCATCTTCCGTTTTTACTAAAACACGGTCTCCAACTTTGGAGTGAATAATGGCTTTTCCAAGTGGTGATTCATCAGATATTTTTTGAGCAAGGGGGTCAGCTTCAATTGTACCAACGATATGATAGGTTTCAACGACACCTTCATCTAAGAAATTTACATCAACAAATTTACCTAGATTATTGCCTTCTTCACCCGAAATAACAACCGCAGCTTTTAATGCTTGTTCAGTTTCTTTAATTTCTGATGCAATTCTAGCTTGATTATTACGAGCCGCATCATAATCGGCATTTTCTGATAAGTCACCTTGAGCACGGGCTTCTTGTAAGGCAATAATATTTTCAGTTTGTTCTTTCTTTAATCGTTTTAACTTTTCAACTAACTCATCATAACCGGCTTGAGTTACATATACATTATTTTTACTCATTTTTATTTCCTTCTTTCTAAAGTTTTATGTTTATAGTATTATACCAAATTTTAGTTTTTTTTGCAAGCAAATGTAGTTTACTTAATTAAACGAACCATATCATGAGGATGAACTGTAAAAGCCCTTCTTTTACAGTTGTTGTACTAAGAAATTAACAAAATGGTCATAATGCTTTA